>CACXBN010000251.1 GCA_902765885.1 uncultured Ruminococcus sp.
CGCTTTTTCAATACAAAACGGGGGCATGCGGTGTCGCCTGTATCTCGGTAATTGAATTACCGAGGATTAGGCGACGAGTGTCCTAAATCTCGTACACAATCTGTGAACGTCTATCGAAAGGTAGGCGTTCTTTTCTCGTCCTAAAATCTGAGTAGATTACAAAAGCCGCGCTGTATACCAACATTTTGGTCACGAATCAAGATAACAATATTTTCGTTCGCAAAAAAGATTGTTTTCCTGAAACAGCACAAAAATGTAGACCATATTGTAACCGTACAACCCCGTACGGTTATATTTTTTGCTTCATGCGCTCAAAGGTTTACAAAAAGTTTATATACAGCCCTGTTTCCCGGCTTGTTTTCTTGAAACGGCATCAAAATGCGCCGTAAATTGTAACCGTACGAACCGGAGATTTTCGTCACGAGATTGAAATCAATAAGATTTTGCCGTCCGATCTGATTGTTTTCTTGATTCGTCACGAAAAACGCCCGTATGTTGTACATACAGGACAACAGTCCGAGTAACAAGGAAAGGAGAAAAGGCTGTATGAATACGAAAGAAAAGTTAACACCCCAACAGCAAGCGGAAAGAATTGAGGGATTGTATAAAAATCTTGAAAGACAAGCGCATAAAGTTTTTCGTCACGATCGATCCGGCTCGATCGATACGAGAAAGCCGTACTTTAACGCCGAGAAAAGATTCTGCCGCTTTCTTGCCGAGAACTATTCTCTGCAAAACCTCAAGAACGTAGAACCCTGTCACTTTTACGCTTTTGCAGAAGAACTCCAAAATAGCATCTGCTCAGGCAATAATGCCTTTTTTCCCGGGACAAGCATCCTCATGACAAAAGAAAAAAACCGAGGATCGTAATAAAAAAATCCTCGGAAAATGCATTTTTCTGAGATTACTCGCTGTATTTTCCCGAAAAAAGCCATGGAAGTAGTCTGGAAAACGGAGGTCGTTTTGGAGGTCGCGGCCAAAAAACGCTCAAAAAAACAAAAATGCCCGATGTTGCGAAACACCAAGCATTTCCTAGGGCCTGCGGGTAAGAGGACTTGAACCTCCACGAAGTTGCCTCCCTTCGATGTATATTCATATCGATTAACAATCCAAGCAGACAAAATACAACTGAAGGCTGCAAAACTGTTATGGTATCAATGCACACAATGGCATATTGTTTAAACATTAGTGTTAGTTCGCAGAATGAGAAAATCTGCAATCTGTCCGATGGAAACACTAAAAAGCGTGCGTTGATCGATGAAATAGGGTTACCACAAAACTAATAATTGATGAACATCAATAACAAGTTGTATATAAGTTATTGATTCGTCAGAGGTTTTGTGATATACTTAAGTTGAACAGGAAGGTGATACTGTGGACTATCAAATAATAGATGATATCGAATTGATCAAGGAATTATTGAGTATTTCATCAAGAGAATTGGCGGGCGCCATAGGCGTAACGCCCGAAACGCTTTCTCGTTGGTGTTCATCGGCTCAGGAAATATCTCCTGAAAATACTGAAAAGATATATGATTTTGCTTTTTCGGAAGGGATTCGTCTCAATAGAATCAAAGAACAGCTTTATAAAGAAGACTGTATAAGCAGAAACCGTATTATTCTATTTCACGGTGCCAAGAACAATATCGATGGAGAAATATCTATTGACAAGTCTCGTGAATTGAACGATTTCGGTAAAGGATTCTACTGCGGGGAAAGCCTCGAACAATCTGCCATGTTTGTTTCTGGCTTTAAAGGATCATCGTTGTACATATATGAATTTGACAAGTCCAGCCTTTTGGGAACGCAATTCTTTTGTGATCGCGACTGGATGCTGACGATTGCATATTTCCGGGGACGGCTCACAGGGTACGATGAGCATCCGATCATCCGAGAGCTGATTCGTAAGATTGATGGGAAAGATTATGTTTTAGCTCCGATTGCCGATAATCGCATGTTCGAAATCATAGACAGCTTCATCGACGGGGAGATAACCGACGTGCAGTGTCAGCACTGTCTTTCGGCGACCAATCTTGGAAATCAATATGTTTTTAAAACCGAAAAAGCCGTTCGGCAACTTGAGCTTAAAAGACATTGCTATCTTTCTGAAAGAGAAAAGAAATATTATCTCACCTCAAAACAGGAAGAATCCAAAATCGGTAATGATAAGGTTAAAATCGCTCGCAAACAATTTCGGGGGCAGGGAAAATATATAGAGGATATTCTGAAATGAGAACTATTGATGAAATGGGTAATAAGCTTTGTAGAGCGCAGGCAGAACTGTTCGTATCGACAATCACATTGACAAATTGCAGTTCGGCGGTTTTTCTACGTCGATTTATGTATTCTGCTGTGGCAAAGAGAATGGACTACGGAAGTTTTTTGTTTGAAGCGAGCACAAATGAATCCATTCTCGCGGAGATTGAAGAAGAGTTTGGAAAGACGCAATATGGCAAAGTGAAATACACAGAGAACGAACTGTACTGGATGGGGTACTTGTACCGATATTGGTGTTATACCTACGAAAAGACAAGCAGGCAAGTATACAGGATTATAAAACCGACTGAACTTAGAGAATTATTCTTCCCGTACCACTCTCTTGATAATGCTGCAGCGATTGAACGCATTTTGGAAGCAAAAAACAGCCGTGAGGAAGATATGATCGAAAGAGGAGTCGAGATCCTTCGAAGAATTATTAAGGAAAGAGGTAATCAAAAGTAATTGCAGCTAGGGTGCGAAAAATAGCAAAAACGCTCGGGATCCTGCAGATTCCGAGCGTTTTTGTGTGCTGCGGGTAAGAGGACTTGAACCTCCACGAAGTTGCCCCCACTAGAACCTGAATCTAGCGCGTCTGCCAATTCCGCCATACCCGCACAGCATGGCACATTTTACACTATATTTTCATTAAATTCAAGTATTTTTTTAAGAGAATAGATTTTTTTGCGCATTTTTGTACATTCACGACACAACTTGCATAATATTAATGATATTTTCTCATGTGTTCCCTATTCGGGTTCATATCCTTCCGGATATTCAAATGCCATTATCTTCTTAAAAAGCTTTTCCCCATACTCATGATTCTTTTTTGCCTGTTCCGACATACCCATCACAGCGCCGGCGGTGGAAATCTTTCTCAGTGCAATCACCGAATCTTCAGGAAAGATCCTGACAGCATTATAGAACCTGCAAAGCTTTGTGGAATAAAACAGAATTCCGAACTCATCCACGGCTCCCTCAGGTATTTCATCGAAGATGTCCGACAGCTGAACGAATCCTCCGTTCTCTTTCACCATGTCGTACTGGCTCTTTGAAAGAATGCAAAGCGATGCATCCACGCCGAATATCGCACTTGAGAATCTGTCCGAGTTCGATTTGTTGACATTCATATCCACTACAACCTTGTTCCCGTTTTCATCGGGTTCGGATGTCACTTTTTCGATCTGATCCTTTGTCATAAAGACGAAATCATATAACTGAATTATTGTCTTTCCGTCGTTGTTGTAGTCATCCCCGAGCGATTCCATAACTGATCTGAAATCCTGTGCCTGTCTGGCCGATATATACTCGGGACCGCCGTATATTATCGAAACATCGGGATTGCTGTGCCTCACCATCTGGACTATAAGGATGGCAAAGACCGTGACAAAGAATACCGTAAGTATGATGGCTATCTTATTGTGGTAAAAGAAATTCTCTACTTTATTTACCTTTATATCATCGGTCTTGATATCTTCACCGATCGACTCTCCGCTCAGGCGTATTCTTCTGGCTTCGTTTGATTCGTTCACAGATGATTCTTCGCCTTCCGGAGTTTTCTTTTGTTCTTCCATGATTTATCGTAAGCCGTTATGCTCTGCAGCATGAACGGTCCCTGATCCTTTCTCGTTCGTTCTATAATAATACTATACCAAACTCCGGATTATATCAAGTGATTTATCGATAATGTACCGGACAATATACTGAAGGAAACGGGCACATGCGGAAGTGCGGCAGATTAGTTCCGCAAAGAAAAAAAGATAATTTCAAAAAAATTCAAAATAGTACTTGACATATTATACTATGCGTTGTATAGTATATAACGAAACACAATATTATACGTTTCGTATTGTACTGGAAAGGAGATTTGAATGGATCCTCAGATGAAACGCGGAATGATAGACGTATGCGTCCTTAAAGTGCTTCAGAAAGGCGACTCATATGGTTATCAGATAGCAAAAGATGCGGAAAATGTGGTACCCGTATCGGAATCAACGCTCTATCCGATACTGAGAAGGCTCGAATCAGCAGGTGCCCTGACCGTTTATTCCGTAGAGCACAACAACAGAATCCGAAGATATTATTCTATTACCGATATCGGCAGAAGAAAAATCAAAGATTATCTGGCGGACTTTGAAGAAATCAAAAAAATATACGAATTTGTGAAGGGAGAAGACTGATGGAACGTGACGCTTTTCTTGAAGAACTGAGGACCCGTCTTAACGGAATAGACGAGAACGAGGTGAATGATATTTTGAGTTTTTACTCGGAGATGATAGATGACAGGATCGAAGCCGGCATGAGTGAAGCCGATGCGGTAGCTGCCCTTGACCCCGTGGATGTGATCGCAGGCAAGATACTTGAGGAATTCGGAGTAAGGAAAAACGCAGATGACAATACAGCCGAAAACACACGCAGTGATGACACAAAACCGGACGGGAAGAACCCCATCGTCATCACAAGACCGTCAGACAGCGTAAAAGAGCTCGTGATAGACGCAAACACCAAAAGAGTAAGGATCAGATCAGCAGATACAGATAATATAGAGCTCAGGTACAATATAGGGAAAGCCGATATTTTCAGTCTTCATGAAGACAACGGCATCCTTCACCTGCAGCATTCACTCAGATCATTCGGAAGCATTTACAATGAAATGAAGCAGGACTTCGGAGAATCGATCAGGGAGCTCTTATCGGATTTCGGAAGCATGCTTCAGAACCTCGGAAACAGGTTCGGCGACGGAAGCGGCGCATTCAAATACGAATCCCCGGAGAGCGAGATCCATGTTATCCTTCCGCTGAAATATACGGGAAACGTAAATATCACGACATCAAACTCCAGAATAATCGCCGATGACATCGATGTGGAAGGCGACATACGCTTCAAAACATCTAACTCGCGGATCTCAGCGACTACTTTCCGCTGCCATAACGCGGACTTCAAAACGACAAACTCGAGCATAATATGTTCGGATGCGGATACAGATAATATTACCGCAATAAGCACGAACGGCAAAGTGATGCTCGAAAAAATCAGTTCCCACAATGCAGTGGAAGGCGGCACGACGAACGGCAGGATAGAGGCAAGCCGTGTAAGAGCCGGCAGCTCACTGTTCATTCATACCACGAACGGCACGGTAAACGCGGAATACATCAGCTGTCCGGATATCCGTATGAAGAACTCAAACGGAAGCATATCGGGAAGCATCGAAGGCTCTCTCTCTGACTACCGGATCGACAGCGGCACCGTCAACGGCAGAAACAGCCTGCCGAAAAAGTATGACGGACACAAAACACTAAACGTTCATACCATGAACGGTTCCATCAACGTTTCTTTTCTGTTGCCATGATGAGCCGCAGATGGCATAATTGCACGCAATAACAGAATTACCCTGAAAACAAAAAACAGTTACTCCGATAATTTTAAAATTGAGGAAGGGGCCTGAAACCCCGTATGGGCTGATCAGGCAAAACGGTTATGGAAGTCAGCAAGCGTGAAAACGTCTTTAAAAATCTCAATTTCCGTCTGGTTTTCTTCGGCGCACTTGTCTCGGAACTCGGCGCGGTGCTATACAATTTCGCAGTCAGTTTTTACATTCTTGAGATCTCGGACAACAATGCTTTTCTGCAGGGTCTGTATCTTGCTGTCTGCGGAATAACGCTTCTTGTCGTCACGCCTCTCGGAGGAGTCATAGGCGACAGGTACAACAAGGCGAAAATAATGTTCATATGCGACTACCTGAAAGGCGCTCTCGTCATCATTACTTCCGTTCTGATGATGTTTTTGAGGGAGGCGGGAGCGCATATAGTTCTGCTTTTCGTTCTGGGAACCGTCGGCAATATAGTAAGCGGAATTTTCAATCCCGCGTCGGGAGCTTTGCTGCCCGACATAGTGGAAGAGGAAAAATTCCAGCAGGCGAATTCATACTTCTCTGTGAAAAACTCGCTTCTCGGCATCTTCGGCATAATCCTCGCGGGAGCTCTTTATTCCGCCATGCCGTTCAACATACTGTTTTTCGTGGTAGGGCTTTGCTATATCGCTTCCGGCATATCGGAGATGTTTATAAAGTACGAACACACGCCGCCGACGGATGAAAAATTCGGAATCAAGGTCGCTCTCGGCGACATGAAGGAGGGTTTCGTTTATCTGAGATCTCAGAAACCCGTTTTCATCATGGTAGCGGCAATACTGTTCATCAATTTCTTCTTTTCCCCAATCAGCAGCAATTTCGTGCCGTACTTCGTTAAAACCGATGTTGCATCCGCCCCCTCTTATCTGTTCTCGGGCTTTCTCACTCCGGAATTATGGACATCCGTGTTCAGCACACTGATGGGCTTAAGTTCACTCATAGGCTCGATAGTGCTCAGCACACGAAGGCAACCTGAAAAGATCGGAAGACGGGTCGGCTTCTGGCTGTGCCTTATGGCTGTCCAGTTCGTAATAGACACCGCAGGATACTATATTTTCGTCAACCGCGGAGTTTCGCTTAACGCATTCCTTATCCTGTTCTCGGTAAGATGTTTCCTACTCGGTATCATTCTCACCAATGTCAACATACCGATAAACACATACCTCATGAGAGCGGTGGAAAAGAACAAGCTGAGCAAGGTAACGAGCATCATAAGCGTTATCACTCAGGGGTTCATTCCCCTGGCCTCAGTTCTTGCGGGTTCTGTTCTTCAGTATCTCGGAAGCACGGTCCTGCTTCTCATATGCGCCCTTGGCTTTGTGGCAACATCCGTATTCATGATGACAAACAGGGAAATAAGGAAGATATAAAGATAATAAATTTGAAGGCTTCACGCACGTGTTAAGGATGCGGTGAAGCCTTTTTCTTTGTCCGTAATCGTTTTTCCTGCAGCGAAAACGCGTTCCGAGCCTGAAAGATGATTTCGAGTCAATATTTGCAGAGTAAAAGAAGGGAGTAAAAAGCACCGCAGATGCAGCCCGCCATTGCGGAATCAGCGAATCAACTTTTTACAGAAAACGCAAAGATTACTTTTTTAAGCAATTATGTTTTTTATCGACCGAAAATTCTCTTCCGATTTGCGGCAGATTATATAATCACAGCTGGATGCGAGATGCTCACAAGCAAGCGAACGCTGTAAGGTGATCTTCAGTATACAAAAGATCATTCATTCGAAATTAACAATTTGTTTCAAATCATATAGGGCGACGCTTCGTGTATTCATTTCATCCATTATTTTCCCGTCAAACCCTGATGCCGAAAAAAGAGCATAGTAAAAATCTATGGATTTCTTTTGAGGTGCAAGCTTTGCTTCAAGGTCTAGAAATTCAGAATAGGAAAAAGGTGAATTCTTGAATTTGCATTCTCCTACAAGATACTTTCTGGAATCATGATTGACAGCGAGTAAATCGATTTCTGTTTCTACCACACGGATTTCACCAGGAGCAGATGTATCGCGTACAGTTGTCTTCCCCCACCATCTACCGATTTTAGAGAACCTGAAAGGAAGTTTCTTTTCCATCTGCATCCTGCGTATAAACTGTCTGCAAATATCCTCAAAAGCGAATGATGCGTAATTATGGAGACAGGGCTTGACACTATACTCATAGACACCCTCTACATCGCCGTCTTCAAGCTGTGAAATATTTGCGAAGCCGTATGTGTACCAAAACCTGAAGAAATTATCTGAGAGAGTATACCTTCCCCTGCCCTGATTACCCTTTTCCTTTAGTTTGGAATCTACTGAAAGCTCACGGCAAACGATTCCCAAATTACTAAGATTCTTAAGGTAAACACTGGTCTTGGACTTGTCATCAATAAGTGATTTCTGACTGATTTCGTTTAATCTGGTACTTCCAAGCGCCACTGCTTCAATTACCGAACTGTATATTGCCGTTTCCCGAAGTTCCTCGTGAAGGAGAAAGTCAACCTCACTGTACAACACGCTTCCCTTTGTCAGTATACTTTGCTTAATGTTTTCTTCAACCGACAGATTGGGATCCCATTGTCTCAGATAGTGTGGAATCCCACCGAGAATCGAGTATGTAATGATTTTGTCGTGTTCAGAATAATCAGGGAAGAACTTCATAGCATCGTAAAAACCCATCTCTTCCATTTTGTATATTCCGGTGGCACGACCATAAAGAGGGTTCTTTTTTGAAAGAATCTCCTTCTCGATGAAACTCACTAAACTTCCGCAGAGAACTATCATAATATTTGAATTCTTTAACTTGGAATCCCATAGGTTTTGAAGAATTGAGGGAATGCTTCTGTTGCCTTCACACATATATGGAAACTCGTCAATAACGACAAGTTTCTTACTCTCACCATACGGAAGCTCAGCAACTGCCTCAATCGCTTTTTCCCAGTCGGAAAATTCAGTGATATATTGTTTGGCGGGTGTGTTCTCCTTTAGGAGGGTCTCTGAAAAACGAGCCAGTTGCTTTCTGTCAGCTGATTGAGTACAGGAAAAGAAAACGTGAGGTTTGTTTTTACAGAATTCGTGCAGAGTTTCCGTCTTTCCGATGCGCCGCCTCCCGTAGAGGACGACAAGCTGCGCATTGTTTTTATTGTAACAATCGTTTAAAAACTTTAACTCTCTTTCCCGTGCAATAAACATATGAACTCCTTATAAATCAAATCACAATTTGTCTAATCAAGATTTGACTATATTATACTACTCGCTTCAAAAAAAATCAAATGGTTTTTGGAAATCCCTCGAAACCGGAGTGATTCAGTTTATTCCAAAGCCCTCTTGGTGTAATACCATCACACAGGCAAATACAATAATTATGGCAGAATAAGAAAAAGTGACGAGATGCCTTATTCCCGTTCCCGTGTTTCAGAGGAGATTCAGACATTTTTTCATTATAAAAATGTCAAATTATAATAGCACGTATATATTTGAGTCCTATATTTTCCCTCATGTCAGCTTCCCCTGCCTGCATATATTCCATATTTTTACGTTATCACAGTAGAAAAAGCATTCCGTATGAGTCTCTGTCATTATGATGCAGTTGTTTTC
>CACXBN010000252.1 GCA_902765885.1 uncultured Ruminococcus sp.
CCATCGGCTTGATCGTCATCACCGGATGTTTTGCATTCCATATAATTCTTGCGACATTTTCAACTTCAACCTGCATCAGAAATCCCATACAGTTGAATATCTGAATATACGTCTCAACATCATAGTCATTCTGGTCGGCATACTGTACGACTTCGGGCATATGTGCTGAGAGTCCGGGATGCATACCCTCTTCACGGATCATTGCAAGGTAATCCGGAAGGCGTGTGATCTCTCCCTTGTTCTTGTTGACAAGCTGTTCAATGCTTGCGTGGTGCAGAAGGCAGAAATCAGAGCCGATCTCTGCACTGTGCTTTATAGCAGCCGCAGCCTGCCTTCTGGCCTCAGTGTTGTCATCAACATTCACGCCGGGTGTGTCTATACGGATTATTTTTCTTCCTGCTGTCTGTTCCGCATAATCGATCGCCTTCTCCGCAATCGGTGTCGAGCTGATCGGTGCCATAATTGCATCAATACCTGCATCAAGAAAAACAGAAATTACCGGCCAGAAGTCTTCAGGCCTTTCGAACTTTTCACGAATTGCTGCATCTGCTGCTGCGCCAGTATGACTCCAACCAAGCATCCAGTTTGTCCCGATTATCATTCTCGGAAGGCTTATGCCTCCAACTGTAGTTCTGGGAAAGGATTCCATATTTCACCTCATTAACAGTGATAGCTTGAAATGTAGAAATCATATGATCCTCTGCAGAATTATCAGTCCCTTTCTCCCAAATCTTTCATTGCGATTTCGTATTGTTCATCATTGGGAGCCGCGCCGTGCCATGACACACTGTTTTCCATGTATGAAACGCCTTTTCCCTTGATACTGTGGGAAATGATGACAGTCGGCTTGTCCTTGCAGTTTTCAGCAGCTGTATATGCAGCGTCAATCGAATCAAAATCGTGAGCGTCACATTCGACAACGTTCCAGCCAAATGCAGTAAACTTGTCAACATAAGGTTGAGGGTTCATAACTTCTGCAATCGGACCGTCTATCTGAAGTCCGTTGTTGTCTATAAGCCAGCAAAGATTAGACAGCTTATAGTGAGCTGCAAACATGGCAGCCTCCCAAACCTGTCCTTCTTCGGTTTCCCCGTCGCCGAGAATTGCATAAATCCTTACGCCTGTGTTATCTATCTTGTTGGATAAAGCCATACCGCAGGAAACAGAAGCACCTTGTCCAAGTGAGCCGGATGACATATCTACACCAGGTGTGTGTTTCATATCGGGATGTCCCTGAAGATATCCGTCTGTTTTTCTGAATGTTTTAAGATCCTCGACCGGGAAATAACCTCTGTTTGCAAGAGCGGAATATAATCCCGGGGCACAGTGTCCCTTAGAAAGAATCATTCTGTCTCTGTCGGGTTTTCCTGGATTTTTCGGATCAATATTTCTGAGTTTTTCAAAATAAAGGTATGCAAGAACATCTGCAATTGAAAGACTTCCGCCTGGATGTCCGCTCTTTGCAGAATGAACAGCTTCAATAATACCTACCCTGATTTTGCGGGCTATTTCAGCCAGTTCTTTTTTTCTTTTTTCTTCCATAATAGTATATATGCACCTTTCTAGTTAATAGTATAACCTTGTTTATATTAATATATTTATGCTTAATTGTCAAGCTGAATATTATATTAATGACCTTCTGCATACACATTCATTACAGTCAAAAAAACATATAATCATGCCTCAGAAACTGCCATCATTTTCTCATGATTTTTCCGGGTGGAAATTAAGCATACCATATAGCATGCCGCCCACGACTAATTATTAATTATTCCAAAAAGCACTTGACAACACTACGGAGACTATTATATAATATGCACGCTGAGCGGATGCAATGACCAAGCTCGGCAGGGCTTATTCAAAGAGCCTTTGCTTCCTGGAGAAGTACTCAAGTTGGCCGAAGAGGCGCCCCTGCTAAGGGTGTAGGCCGGGAAACTGGCGCGAGAGTTCGAATCTCTCCTTCTCCGTATTTCATTCCCCATAAACTACATGTTTGTGGGGAATTTTTTTTTGTTTTCCACAGCACTGCGGCACAGACAGGATGCAAATAGCAGAAGCTAAAGTCTTGACAAGTTTCCGGCTGCAAAGTACAATTATGTGGGACAATCATATATTACATACGGTATGGAACCGTGAACATGATTATTCCATGTTCGTACAGCCAGAATTATTACATTATTGCAGGTGACAATCTTGAAAATTATAGTATGTGTAAAACAGGTTCCCGCAAGTTCAAATGTTGATGTGGATCCTGTCACCGGAGTTCTAAAAAGAGACGGTACAAATGTCAAACTGAATCCATATGACTTGTTTGCTCTGGAAATGGCGTTCCGCCTCAAGGAAGATATGGGAGGTTGTATAACAGCTCTGTCAATGGGTCCTTCTTCAGCGCTGTCATCACTCCTCGAAACCGTATATATGGGAGCAGACAAAGGCGTACTGCTGAGTGACCGGGTTTTTGCGGGCTCCGATGTTCAGGCTACAAGCTATGCACTCAAATGCGGTGTGAACAAAATAGGAAGTTATGACCTGATCATTTGCGGAAAACAGACGACTGACGGCGACACGGCTCAGGTTGGTCCGGAGCTTGCCGAACAGCTTGGCATTGAGCACGCATCAAACGTAATATCCGTCGACAGCATTGATGGAGAATACATCACTGTCACACTGAACCTTGACGATGTTTATCAGACACAGAAAATGAAACTTCCGTGCCTGCTGACCATTGAAAAAGATGCATGTACCCCCAGACTGCCGTCATTCAGACGCAAATTGGCAGCACCTCCTGACTGCATTCAGGTATATACTGCAGATCAGCTAGAAGATATAGACAGAAGCAAATGTGGACTGAAAGGCTCACCGACACAGGTAGAACGCATCTTTCCTCCTGATTCCGATACAAAGCAAATCATATTTGAGGGCGATGCCGAAACGCTTAGCAAGGAACTTTATAGTATCCTGACATCAGAAAAAATAGTGTGAGGTGTCTATGGGACTTATTATCAACCAAAAAATAATCGACTCTGCCTCTGCGCAAAAGCTTATTGACCTGTGCCCTTTCGGCGCGATTAAATACGATGGTCAGTTGTCCATCACATCCGCCTGCAAGATGTGTAAAATGTGTGTCAAAAAGGGGCCGGAAGGTGCCATCACGTATGAAGAGGAAGATATTCCGAAATGCAACAAAGACGAATGGCGTGGAGTCGCCGTCTTCGCCGAACAGCGTGATGGAGTAATCCATCCTGTATCGCTCGAACTTATTGGCAAAGCAAGAGAGCTGGCAGCTGTGACCGGACATCCGGTTACTGCGGTGCTTATCGGATCCGGAACGGAAAAGGCTGAAGATATTCTGCTTCGCCATGGAATAGATACCCTGTATGTATACGACGATCCTCAGCTAAAAAACTTTGTAATTTCTTCGTATGCCTGCGCGTTTACTGATTTCATCAAAAAAACCAAACCTTCTTCAATTCTGGTCGGGGCCACTTCTCTCGGCCGTTCCCTTGCACCTAAAGTTGCAGCAAGAGTTCATGCAGGTCTTACCGCTGACTGTACGATGCTTAAAATGAAAGAGAACACGGACCTTGTTCAAATCAGACCTGCGTTCGGCGGGAATATAATGGCTCAAATCGTTACCCCAAACACCAGACCTCAGTTCTGTACAGTCAGATATAAAATATTCTCTTCTTCCGAGCCTTCCGAGCCGAAAGGAAAAACAGTCAGAATGGAAGTCACTCGAGAGATGCTTTCAGGCAACACGGAAGTAGTAAGAGTGGTGGAAAAGCCACGGGAGATAGACATCTCAGATGCTGAAATCATTGTTGCAGTAGGAAGAGGACTGAAGACGAAGGAAGACATTTCTCTTGCTAAAAAACTGGCTGATGCGCTTGGTGCTCAGCTCGCCTGCACAAGACCGCTAGTTGAATCCGGATGGTTTGATCCCAAAAAGCAGATAGGACTTTCGGGCAGAACGGTGAAGCCAAAAATGATAATAACTCTCGGCATCTCGGGATCAGTTCAATTTGCAGCAGGAATGCAGAATTCCGATAAAATAATTGCCGTAAATGAAGATAAGGATGCCCCGATTTTCAAATTTGCCCATTACGGTTTTATCGGCAACTTATATGAGATAGTTCCAGATCTTTTAAAAATGATAGAGGGAGGAAAAAATGTATAATAAAATCTGCAGTCAAGACGTATCGTATCTTAAAAGCATTATTTCTCCCGAAAGAGTATTGTGCGGCAGTGAAATACCGGAAGATTACAGCCATGATGAACTAGGAGGAATCAGCTCTGCCCCCGACGTTTTGATACGCGTTTTATCCACTGAAGAAATTTCTGCCGTGATGAAATATTCAAACGAAAACAAAATACCAGTAGTTGTACGCGGAAGCGGTACGGGTCTTGTCGGAGCATCCGTGGCGATTCAAGGCGGAATCATGATGGAAACCACCGCCATGAACAAAATACTCGAACTTGATGAAGAAAACCTTACAGTTACCGTCCAACCCGGTGTGCTGCTCATGGAACTTGCGGAATATACCCAGAATCATGATTTTCTCTATCCTCCAGATCCGGGAGAAAAATCCGCCACAATAGGAGGCAATATCAGCACGAATGCAGGAGGAATGAGAGCTGTAAAATATGGTGTCACCAGGGACTATGTCAGAGGACTCACCATTGTTCTGCCTGACGGAAGTATACAAAAACTTGGCGGCAAAATAGTAAAAAACAGCACCGGGTACAACCTGATGCAGCTGATAATAGGCTCCGAAGGCACTTTGGGAATCATAACAGAAGCCATACTGAAGCTTCTGCCTCTTCCGAAAATAAGTGAGAGTCTGCTTGTACCTTTCGACTCTTTCGACAAATGCATACGTGCTGTTCCGAATATAATCAGAAGCAAAACATCACTTACGGCGATTGAATTTTTCGAAAGAGAGACAATCCTCTTTGCTGAAGAATACCTTGGAAAAAAATTCCCCGACACAAAATCTCCCGCATATCTCCTGCTAACTGTAGATGGAAATACTATGGAAAATGTCGAATCCGAAATGACACATGTTGCCAAGCTGTGTATGGATCTTGGAGCTTCGGATGCATACATAGTTGATACGGACGAGAGAAAAGAGTCTGTCTGGAAAGCAAGGGGGGCTTTCCTTGAGGCAATAAAAGCTTCTACTACTGAAATGGACGAATGTGACGTGGTCGTTCCAAGGAACAAAATTGCCGACTTTATAGAGTACACACATAAACTGGCTCGTGAACATAATATCCGTATACCAAGTTTCGGCCATGCAGGCGACGGCAATCTTCACATATATATCTGCCGTGACAACCTGAGCGATTCTGAATGGAAAAAACAGCTGAATATCATTTTTGATAAAATGTACTCCCATGCAAATACGCTTTCGGGAATGGTTTCGGGAGAACACGGCATCGGATTTGCCAAAAAAGAATACATGCTTGAAACTCTCGGAGAAAAACAAGTAAGCTTGATGCGAGGAATAAAGGGCGTGTTCGATCCCAACAATATTCTTAATCCCGGAAAACTGTTTTAATTATTATTATGACCATAACATATAGCATTCAGCCACATATCTTTTTCAAAAACATACTACTGTAATCAACAGTCATATCAACATTCGACAAAATAAGAACCATGGAGGAAATATGAAAACCGGAAACTGCTCTTTATCATATTACTATGCTTTAAACGATCCAGAAGCACTTTACAAAAGGCATAAAGGACTAGGATACGACACAATGGACGAGAATCTTGAAGACTGTTCTATGCCATTTTACAAAAGCGATGAAGCAATGGTTGAATACTGTCTAAAAAGAAAAGAAGCCGCAGAAAAATATGGTGTGGAGATATTTCAGGTCCATGGTTCATATGGGCCATGGTCATGCTATGAAGACAAAGACGAAACGGAAAAAGAAATAATTGAAGTACATCGCAGAGGGTTGCTCGGCTGTAAAACCATGGGCAGCAAACATTATGTGATACATCCCGTAACAACTGCAGGATGGAGGCATGATTATGACAATGCCACTGCCACCGAAATGACTATGAGAATTTTAAGAAAGCTGGTCCCGATCTGCGAGAACATGAAAATAATCGCTTGCCTTGAGAATCTTCCGGGCTCCGGGTCTGGCTATACAATCAACACCGTGGAAGGTGTGCTTAATGCGGTAAAGGAGATTAACTCGGATTATATTAAAATATGCCTTGACACAGGCCATGCCTCCGTTCAGGACAGAGATGTAAGCAA
>CACXBN010000253.1 GCA_902765885.1 uncultured Ruminococcus sp.
GTCTTCAGCACTGAAATTCGTGTGGTTATTCACAATATAAAAATTGAAGGAATCAAAACTGTTGCTCGTTACCACATCCATCGTATATGTGGTTATCGCATCATTCAGATAATCCCCTAGAAAAGATTCCGGGGTTTCGGATTCCGACACAACGAGTGAGTTTCCGGCGAATCCGGCCATGGCTTCCGGTGTTGCGGCTGTTTCCTGTGAAAAGACCGAAACGTCGTATAGCATTTCGCCCTCACACTCCTCATTCTCCGCTCCTTCAGTCAATGCACCGTCTTTGAGTTCTCCCGGAACATGTTCATCAGCTGCTGACTTGGGAGCTACTGAGGAACGCAGAATTGCATCATGGTTTTCAGCTGCTTTATCTGAAATCATGCCGTTCTGCGAATTGGTTATAAGGCCTATTGACAGAATAAACACCAGTACAAAACATGCGGCAACGCTTATCCATCTGATTATAGTCCTGTAATCCGACTTCTTTTTGCCATCTGTCAGAGATTTGGATATTCTCTGTGATCTGACTTCGGCCATTATTTTATTTATGTTGTTTTCCGACGGTTGCGGATATGCTTCTTTTATCAGATCAAAATACACCCTATCTGATGCAGACTCATCCGGAATGCCGGAATTTGCGTTTTTCTTAGTCATTTTTTGCACCCGATTGTTTTTTGTTTTCATCTGTTTTGACGACAGAGTCTACATAAAAGTTCCCTTCCGTCAATATCTCCTTAATTCTGGTCCTTCCTCTGTTTATCCTTGATCTTACCGTTCCCGGCTCAAGCTGTAGGAGTTCCGATATTTCCTGGTATGAAAAACCATTCAGATCTCTCATTACAATCACGTCTCTTTGATCCTTCGGCAGGCTTTCTATAGCCTTCCTGACTGCGATGATCGTTTCCTTTCTGTCCAGTGCATCTTCGGGAATGTCATCCGCTGATGTAACTGGAAGATCCCAGAGTTCTCCATCATCACCGTCTTCGGACGATTCCTGTGAAAGGGATATTTCCTGATTTTTCCCTTCTTTTCTCATGAGATCCACTGATGCGTTAACTGTAATGCGGTAAAGCCATGTTGAAAAATTCGAGTCTCCCCGAAAATTGTCAAGCGATTTCCAAACTTTGATAAATACCATCTGGACAACATCGTCTGCCCTGTCCTGTGGATAACCCGAGGAAAACAGCGTTTTGTGCGCCGTGTTGAACACAAACTTCTCATAGTGTCTTACAATTTCCTCAAACGCGTTATCGTCGCCGTTTTTTGCTTTTTCGATTATTCTGTTTATATTAAATTCATCTTCTTCAGGTTTTTTTACCTTCGGAAGCGGTTTGATGCCATTGTAGAGAGCGAATAAGAACATAACATTCACCTATATCGATTCACACAGTCGGACGTGATGCAGCCCGCAATATAACAATATCATATGTTATTCACTTCATTTTGTCAAACTTTTACGCTATTATTTTGCAAATTATTCACTGTAAGGGATATTTTTGTTAAAAGTTACCTACAACGCCCGTAATACCAAGGCGTTTTTCTCAAAAAGTTGGTTTTGTGCGGTAGATATTTTCATTACGATGTGTTATAATTGTTCGGTATGGGTTCACAAGTCAGTTTTCTCACAGAACCCCTATTTAGCTTCGGCAAAAAAATAATATATATAACGCGGAGGTACATTATAACAATGTCCAAAAAGTATGTTTACCTGTTCTCAGAAGGCGACGCTACGATGCGCGAACTTCTCGGTGGTAAGGGCGCCAACCTCGCAGAAATGACGAAGATTGGTCTGCCTGTTCCCCAGGGCTTCACAATTTCCACTGAGGCCTGCACACAGTACTATGAAGACGGCAAAAAGATCAATGCAGAAATCATGGCAGAAGTCATGGAATATGTTGCAAAGATGGAAGAGATTAACGGAAAGAAATTCGGAGATAAAAAGAATCCTCTTCTGGTTTCCGTTCGTTCAGGTGCTCGCGCTTCCATGCCCGGCATGATGGACACCATCCTTAACCTCGGTCTTAATGATGATGTTGTTGCCACAATGATCGCCGGCAACCCTGATCCGAAATTCGAACGTTTCGTATATGACTCTTACAGACGTTTCATCCAGATGTTCTCTGATGTCGTTATGGAAGTGGGCAAAAAATATTTTGAAGAGCTCATAGATGCTATGAAAGCTAAGAAAGGCGTTAAATTCGACGTAGAGCTCGACGCAGCAGACCTTAAGGAACTCGCAGGTCAGTTCAAGGCTGAATACAAAGAAAAGCTCGGAACAGACTTCCCGTCTGATCCTGTTGAACAGCTTAAGCTTGCTATTGAGGCCGTATTCCGTTCATGGGATAACCCCAGAGCAAATGTATACCGCCGCGACAATGATATCCCTTATTCATGGGGTACAGCTGTCAACGTAATGCCGATGGTATTCGGTAACCTCAACGATAACTCCGGTACAGGCGTTGCATTCACACGTGACCCTGCAACAGGCGAAAAGAAACTCATGGGTGAATTCCTCACCAATGCACAGGGCGAAGATGTTGTTGCCGGTGTCCGCACTCCTATGCCGATCACTCAGATGGAAGAAAAATTCCCTGAAGCATACGCTGATTTCATCAAAGTATGCGATGTTCTTGAAAAGCACTACCATGACATGCAGGATATGGAATTCACCGTAGAAAACGGCAAACTCTATATGCTTCAGTGCCGTAATGGTAAGAGAACAGCTCAGGCCGCTCTTAAGATCGCATGCGATCTCGTAGATGAAGGTATGAAGACAGAGGAAGAAGCAGTTCTCATGATAGACCCGAGAAACCTCGACACACTTCTTCATCCTCAGTTTGATGCAAAAGCACTAAAAGCTGCGACACCTCTCGGAAAAGGTCTTGGCGCATCTCCCGGTGCTGCTTGCGGTAAGATTGTTTTCACTGCAGATGATGCAGAAGCATGGAAAGCACGCGGCGAAAAAGTCGTTCTTGTCCGTCTTGAAACATCTCCTGAAGACATCACAGGTATGAAGGCTGCTCAGGGCATCCTCACCGTTCGCGGTGGTATGACATCTCATGCAGCAGTTGTTGCACGCGGTATGGGTACATGCTGTGTATCCGGATGCGGCGACATCGACATGCATGAAACAGAAAAGTATTTCACTCTCGCCGGAAAGACATTCAAAGAAGGCGATTTCATTTCAATAGACGGATCTACCGGTAACATTTATGACGGCATTATTCCTACTGTTGACGCTTCGATAGGCGGAGACTTCGGTCGTATAATGGGATGGGCTGATAAGTTCCGCAAACTCAGGGTCAGAACAAATGCCGACACTCCGAGAGACGCTAAGAAGGCTCGTGAACTCGGTGCAGAAGGTATTGGTCTCTGCCGTACTGAACATATGTTCTTTGAACCGGAAAGAATCGCAGCATTCAGAGAAATGATCTGCTCGGATACCGCTGAAGCAAGAGAAAAAGCACTTGCAAAGATTCTTCCTTACCAGCAGTCTGACTTCGAAGCTCTTTATGAAGCACTTGAAGGAACTCCCGTCTGCATCAGATTCCTTGATCCTCCGCTTCATGAGTTCGTACCTAAGGAAGAACGTGAAATCGACGCTCTTGCTGAAGCGCTCGGCAAAACAGTAGACGAGATTAAGGCTGTTATAACCGGTCTCCATGAGACAAACCCGATGATGGGTCACCGTGGATGCCGTCTCGCAGTTACCTATCCCGAAATTGCAAAAATGCAGACTCAGGCAGTTATTCGTGCTGCAATAAACGTTAAGAAGAATCATCCTGACTGGAACGTTAAACCCGAGATAATGATTCCATTGGTTGGAGAAGTTAAAGAGCTTAAGTATGTCAAGAAATTCGTCGTAGAAACAGCAGATGCTGAAATCAAAGCATCAGGTGTTAACCTCGAATATGAAGTAGGAACCATGATTGAGATTCCTCGTGCGGCTCTCACTGCCGATGACATAGCAAAAGAAGCCGACTTCTTCTGCTTCGGAACCAATGACCTCACCCAGATGACATACGGATTCTCAAGAGATGACGCAGGAAAATTCCTTGGTTCATATTATGATGCTAAGATACTTGAGAGCGATCCTTTTGCAAAACTTGATCAGGTCGGTGTAGGTAAACTCATGAAAATGGCAATTTCTCTCGGAAGACCTGTCAATCCTAACCTCCACGTTGGTATTTGCGGAGAACACGGTGGAGACCCGACATCCGTTGAGTTCTGCCACAGCATAGGACTTGACTATGTTTCTTGCTCACCATTCCGTGTTCCGATTGCCCGTCTTGCAGCAGCTCAGGCTGCTATAAAGGACGGCAGAAAATAAGTTCCAAGCCTTTAAAATCGCTGAATTGATCATTGATGAGGCGTATGCTCGCGAGTTTGTCAAAACCGCCCCGAGCGTCCACCACTTCAAGACAAGTCAGTGGAAAGATATCCGAATCGATATCTTGATCTAAGCAACAATCCAAAGGAAAACCCTCCGTCGCAACCTGGCGGAGGGCTTTTTGTAAAAGAACGGAGGATAAGAAATGCTTTTCAAACACACAAACGACTCTTTGGAGCCCGTTGAGTTTTATGATATTTCTAAGTTTGATGGAAAAGAAAAAGATTTAGAGGACCTCCTTGCAAACAATTTAAGTGATTTGTATGCAGAAGGCGGTCAGCTGATGCCGATTTTCCAAGAGCGGCAATGGCAAGAAGAACCCGATTTATGTGCGTTGGATAAAAACGGAAATCTAATAATATTTGAACTGAAACGAGGGTATGTTCCTGGAGACACAACGATTCAGGTAATGAGATACGTTCAATCCTATGGGCAAAAAAGATATGCTGAATTAAATGAGTTATTTCATATTTACACTAATAGTAGAAATGATCTAAAAGCTATACATGCAGAAACATTTGGTTTAGATGAGCCATTAAAGGAAGAGTTGTTTAATGTTAAGCAAAAACTTGTAATAATTGGCGGATATGCTGAATATTCACTAATTCGAGCAGTCGATTATTGGAAAAACAAAGGAATTGACATTGATTTTATTCCTTATCGCTTTTATAAAATAGCAGGCGAAACATATTTTGAGTTCTTTGCAAAACCGTATGATTATCATCTGAATCCAGGCGATAACAAAGGTGTGATTTTTGATACTAATAAGTCTTACGATGAAAACTCAGTGTGGGAAATGTTTAAGCATCATAAGATTAGCGCATACGGGAGTGCTTCTCGCTTTGTCAAATGCTTTAACAAAGGTGACTATATTTTTTATTACCATAAAGGCTACGGAATAATTGGAGCTGGGATTATTAAAGACTCTCAATATAAAGAATTGTCTGAAAACGATGAGTTGTTCAGAAGTGTTGAACTTATTACACCTCAGATAAAAACTGAAAATGAAATAAAGTACATAACACCATCCGAATTGAGTGAAATACTGGGTAAAGGCTTTTTCTATGCAAGCACAGTAAAAAAACCTTATTTGACAATCGAAGAATCAAAGACGATCATAGAAGAACTCAAGAAAAAGTATGGTTAATCGCACATTTTTCTTTTCTCTCTTTTTGCGGTACAATGAGATCGCAAAGGAGGTATTGCAATATGAAAGACGAATTTATCACCCGCGTCGGCGTCTGGGGACAGCGCCACTACAACTACCTGAAGAAGAAAAGCCCTACCGTTATCAACGTCATGCGCCTGAAAGGAACGCTTGAACAGTACTTGATCAATCTGAACCGAGATGCACAGGAAATCTACGACCTGCTGATCCGTCAGTACGCCGAAATTGAAGGTGTTACGGAAGAACTGTCGCCGATAACCTCGAATGGACGCGCCGTATGAATTCCATCCGCAACCGCGTTGAAGAGTTTGTGCTGCACGATTTCATTTACACATGACATCGAACAAATATCAGTCAAGAAAATCGGAGCTTCGGCTCCGTTTTTCATTTTGAATATTGCATCCACCTCAAATTCATAATACTGCGCCCACCTTCTGAAAACCTCGTTTATGATTTTTGATAACTGCACGCACTTTTTATGCGGAACGCAAGACAATTATTGTTCCTTTTTCTTCAGGAAGTTCATAAAAAGCACTTGATTATTTGTCACAAATGTGGTATAATTGAGGTGACGATTAGAAAGAGGTGCCACATGAGA
>CACXBN010000254.1 GCA_902765885.1 uncultured Ruminococcus sp.
CAAATGCTATCTGAAGGTTGTATCCTCCGGTGGTAGCATCAACATCTATAATTTCTCCGGCTGCGTATACACATGGAAGTTTTTTCAGTTCCATGGTTTTAGGATTGATTTCCGAAACATCAATTCCACCGGATGTAATTATTGCTTCTGCGACAGGTCTGAATTTTTTGGGCCTTATGGTAAAGCTCTTTAATGTTTCCAGAAGGCTTCGTCTTTCAGCCTTAGTGATCTCACCTGATTTTTTATGAGGATCAATCTTTGTTCTTTCTACCACATAATGAATAAAGTTCTGTGGCAGAAGATCCGAGAGAGAATTCTGGAAATCTCTCGCAGAATACTTTTGAAGATCAGATATAAGCCGTCTGTCAAGTGTCTGCTCATCCAGAGCAGGTTTCAGATCAAGACAGATCACATATTCGGATATATCTTTTTTTTGCATTTTTGATGATGCAGTGAGGACAAGCGGACCTGAAACTCCGAAATGTGTAAACAACATCTCACCTTGTTCGGAATAGATTTCGCCTGTTGAATCTTTTACGGTCAGCTTTACGTTTTTCAGTGAAAGTCCTGAAATATCGGAATAATCCTCTTCGGTCTCAATCGGGACGAGGGAAGGTTTAATGTCAGTGATCTGTATGCCGTGTTTTGACAGCATTCTGTATCCGTCCCCGGTGGAACCCGTTCCCGGATATGAAATGCCGCCCGTGCATATTATGATACACTTGGCGCTGATTGCAGTTCCGTCATAAGAACGGGCAATCCATCTTTCGTCGGCGCCGCTCGGCTCAATATCTTTAATTCTGATTCCATAAACCGCCTTGACTCCGAGTTCTCTGCTTCTTCTGACCAGTGCATCACGAATATCGGCAGCTTTGTCAGACACGGGGAAAACTCTTCTTCCTCTTTCTGTTTTGAGGGGCACTCCCAGCGATTCAAAAAAATCCTTTGTATCCGCCGGCTCAAACTTGTTTATGACACCATAAAGAAATTTTGGATTATGATTTACAGCTTCAAAAAACTCTCTGGCAGTACAGTCATTTGTGACATTGCACCTGCCTTTTCCGGTTATTCTCAGCTTTTTACCAGCAAATTCATTTCTCTCGACAATTACCGTTTCAGCCCCTGTCTCCGCAGAAGAAATGGCAGCCATGAGTCCCGCTGCACCGGCACCAATAACAAGTACTTCTGTATCTCTATTTTGTCGGGAAACTTGTGTAGACATTGTAGTCTCTCCATACATCTTCAAGTTTTCCAAGTGTTTTCTTCAGTTCATCTTTCTTTCGGTTTCCAAGATATGCAATCATGGCATTGATAACGCTCATCGGCGCAACCAGAGAATCGGCAAACGAAGCCATCTCGCCCTTTGCAAGCAGCGCCACATCAGCATAGTGCAATATAGGTGATGATCTGCTGTCAGTCAACGCTATGACTTTAGCCCCCATCTTTGACGCGTATTCGGTCGCATTCACTATTCCGGTTGAATACCTGGGAAAACTAATTGAAATAAACACGTCTTTATCCGTAATGTTCAGTAAATTCTCAAAAATCTCGCTGCCGCCCGCGGGTCTGATGTGTTTGACATTATCAAACAGAAAACTGAAATAATATCTCATGTATTCAGCCAAGACCGCCGATGCTCTCATACCGAGAATGTATATGTTTTCCGCATTCATTACCATCTCGTTGGCTTTTTCAAAGGCATCTCGGTCTATGGAATGAAGTGTGGATCTGATCCTTTCTGCATCTGCAGTGAGTATCAGATCAAGAGCATCTTTTTCACACAGCATTTCATTTGCGGCATCAACTCTTTCAATTGATGTAAGTCTTGTTCTGACATTTTCCCTGATTTGAGCCTGAAACTCAGGATATCCTTCGCATCCCATTTCGTTGGCGAAACGCACCACGGTAGATTCAGATATACCTACCGCATTACCCAGCTCAGATGCTGTCATGTATGCAGCCTGTGCATAGTTGTCGATAATAAATTTCGCTATGAGTTTGTGGCTTTTTGAAAGGCCTTTCATCGAGCTTTCCATTTTCTCGATCAAGTCATTGTTTAGTATCACAGGGCATACCTTCTCATTTTAAAATAGTTATACTTATCCGTATAATTATAACTCTATAATTCGGAAAAATCAATCAAAATTAAATTATTATTGCACCCATCAAATGTGGTTATAACCAAAAAAGCAGGGC
>CACXBN010000255.1 GCA_902765885.1 uncultured Ruminococcus sp.
CGAAATGTTCTGCCCGCCTGATTCGAGACGGCAAATATTCGATCTCTTTGTTCCTATCATATCCGCAAGCGCTTGTTGTGATAACCCCTTTTCTATTCTTGCCGCTGTCAGCGTGGAAATGATTCGCTGCCGTTCCGATAATATTTTATTTTCGTCTAACATAATACTCCACCTCAACTTGCCTATATGTTATCACAAATGATAACGGATGTCAATTGGTGAATTACCCGTCTTCCGTCGTAGTACTATGAACTTTCCGACGCTGATCAGAATATAATTCAAAAACACTATCCTTCCAATCGCGTGCAAACCCCATATTTTTCGGGGCTTTGCGCATGTTTTTTATTTTGATTTTTTCTACGAGCGGATCATTGCGGTCCGTTATAAGGTAAATACGGCTTTCAAACAGATCATGGAGGGTTCAATGGCCTCCGTTGCCTGTCTTGCAGAAGGCGCGATCCCCTATCCCAGAGCCTCATCCTGCCAGACGCTGCCCCTATGGGCAGAATTCGATAAAATGACCCACGACTTTTTCTACTGCAAGCATCTGAACGACCTCATAAGAAAATAGTTTATCCGCGGACCCCTGTTCGCAAATAAAGCGGCATGACCTTTCTAGCCATGCCGCCTCTGTATTGGTCTGCGTGATCATTATCTGGCGTTGTAACCTACCACCGGGATGTCAATATGCCAGTCATCTTTCACGATGCCTATCTGTTTGAACTGTTCCCACGTGATCTCTATGACCCCTGCCGCCGTCTCAGTGATCAGCTGCTCAAGATCGACCGATTCCCTGCGGCTGCTGTATGTGGAAATGTTGGAATTCACCCGGCTTCCCTGAGGCACATCGATATCATCCAGGCTCCGCGCGTATTTATACACGTATTCGTCTATATTGTAAGCGGCGCCTCCCCAGCCGGCGAACGCGCCCTTTCTGTTGGCCTTGTTCAGATGACACCAGTTGTTCTTCACAACAACGTTAGCAGGGCAGTGATAGAACATCGGGTCGTCCGGATCAGCTTCCGCTGAATTCATGATAAGCTGCGCGGGTTCGGGGTTGATGGCCTTGTATTCTTCTGAATATACGTAATCATCGTACTTCTTGGACATTTTCTTATACGTCCCGTCTTCCTTGAAATTGGAAGAGTATCCGAAGTCCGAAGCGTCGATGTACGCGTATGCCACATCCACGACAAGGTTGCCTGTGGCAACGTTGCCGCGCCCGGCATTCAGCAGGATGCCTCCGCCGTCTATCGCCTGCACAACGTTTCCGTATGTTGTGAAATAGCTTGACATGCCGTCATAGTATATGCCGACTATGGGAAAATACACATAATCGGGATTCACCTCAGCCACTTTTGCAGGTGTGCCTTCGGGGCCGCAGTCATGTACATAGTTATATCTCACGACGACATTCGCGTTAGTGCGGCAGTCTCCCGAAAGGACCCCGACATCCTCCGCCAGCTTGCATACGCCGAATATCTCATTGTATTCCACCAGGGCATTGATGCCGGAAGCTATATGTATCCCCTTGAAATTGGAATCATACGCGACATTGTGGGAAGCGGTGTAACCGACACCGCTCATTGTGATGCAGTATCCGTAGGCGCCTGTGACCGCGACGTCTCTGACCATATTGTTGTATATGACCGAATTGCTGTCTTTCAGCGGGTAATATGAACCGAATTCAGCCTTGATCCCGCAGTCACCGATGTTATGGATATAGTTCCCGCTGATATCGATATTGAAGTTCTCTCCCTTGAAATATATACCGGAATCCCCGGTGGCTGAGATATCGCAGTCCGCTATCCTGACGTCCGTGACGTTGTCACACCTGACGGCATGGCCGAGACATGAAGTAAGGATGAGGTTTTCAAAATGAATGTGATCGGATCCGTCAAGCCTGAAAATGCCGTTCGACACGGGCACTGTAAGGACGGCAGAGTCAAAGTCATCGCGCGGATAATAGTACAGCACGCTGCCGTCATACATATACTCGCCCGGAACATCCAGTTCCTCCGGGACGTTGTACCAGTAGAACACCATGCCCGGAGTAGGCTCGTATCCGCCTGCGAACTTGACCTTCATCTCGTCCTTTTCGCCGGAGATCTCCATCACGTATGAATCGTCAGGGCACCACAGCCTGTTCCACCTTGCCCTTACGAACTTCTTGTTTTCCGAGGTCCATGAGCTGACTTTGTCAAAGTACTGTTCACCGTACTTTATGAGATAATAATCGGCCTCCGTGTTATTCGCGAACTTTGTTATGATCTCCCCGTCTGTTCCGACGGCCACGCCGTCCTCGAAATTGATCCAGTCATCGTCCGGGAATCTGGCTATGTTTTCCCTCTCGCCGTCTGACGAAAGGAAAGGAGCGCGGAATCTGAAGTTTCCGCCGGAAAGAGCCTGTCTGATAAGCTCATCGGTTATGCCGTATCCTTCAAGATCGATCATCACGATATGCTCTCTGGCTTCTTCAGGGAAGTATCTGACGAGATCCCCTCCGCAGGCCGAAAAATCTGAGGCGTGCAGAGCGATGCCGCCCACGATGGAAGCTCCGTCCTCCCCTATATATCTGATGACGCAGCCATCCGTTCCGCTGTCCTCTGCTCCGAATTCCACAGCCTCGGTCAAAATGTACTCGCCGCCGCGGATCACGACGTCTATGCCGTTGTAGAGGCTCTTGTCGACGCCCCTGATGAAATCCCTGGCCGCGGTGATGGTAGCGAACGGAGCGGATTCCGTCCCATCGGCTCCCGCGTCACTGCCGCCTGCAGAAACATAGACCGTGAGAGTGTTGAACGTCACATGTTTTCTCAGGGACGGATCGGCGATCCTTGTGACGATAGCCGCCACCTCGGATCTCTTTATCATGTTCCGGGGGTAGAAAGTTCCCTTCCCGTCGGATCCCGTAAGGATGCCTGCCCTGTACATGCTGTATATCTCCGCCCCGTATCTGTCTGATTCGGATATGTCCGGCAGAGCTCCGTCCGGAACATTGTTGATCTGCTCCTGGATCGGCATCGATCTGCAGAGGAGCGCGGCAAAAAGGCTTCTTTCAGCCTTCGCATCCGGCTCGGCGGGTGATTCGTCCAGTATGCCGTTTTCGAGACAGTAAGTTATGTATGCCTGATACCATGGCTTTGTGCTTTCGAAACTTTCCGTTCCTTTCGCAGTGATCGAGTGGAGCCTTGCCGCGATGGTGCAGGCTTCGGCCACTGATATATTTCCGGCGGGGTCAAATCTGTTCTGACCCTTTCCGTTCATCAGACCGTATTCGTAGCAGGCCTTTACGTTTTCGAAGAACCAGTCTTCGGCATGGACGTCCGAAAAAACGTCGTCGCCGTATTCATAGCGTTTCACGAATGCTTTGGTTCCTTCCGCGGATACAGCAGGAGCCGCCGATACGGTCATCAGGACCGCAAGCAGGATAATGATTGCTCTTTTCGCAAGTGTTCTCATATCGTTTCTACCTTTCAGATTTTGGTTATGACGTCTGACTTTTTTATGGAATAATACTTCATGCATGACAAAACGAATTCATCCACTGTCTCCCCGGGGACCGCGTTCCGGTTTAGTGGGAACGCTCTCCTTTTTAACAAGCTGATAGTTTTCATCAACTATTCCTACTGCGATATTGGTACCGCCGAGGTCAACACCTATATAATACATAAACGCCTACAAAAGCAATAATTAACATGTGTTTTCGTGTTTATTATATATATCAAAACTATTTTTTGTCAACCGAAAAAATCAGTGTTTACACTGTGTGTATTTTTCGTCGGAGAGCAAGATTTCAATTTATCACAACGGGAATGCAACAGCTTTTTTGTATAGGTCTTTCAGGATCTTTATAAAAGAGACCAGCGATTCACGTCTGTCTTCTTTATGGGTACAAATAACACATTCGAATTTTTCTTCACAATCAAATGGTATCCATGCGAATTGACCGCTGTGGTCATTTAAGAAGCCGGGAGCGAGACAGATTCCTTTTCCCGCTGCCACATTGGTAAGGGTGGTATCGTGGTCTGCGCTGTTAAAGTAACCGATTTTCCCTGATGAAATGAGACGCTGCTGCAGGGCTCTGAGCGCCGGGGGAGAACCGCCGCCGACCATGAGCGTCCTTCCGTAAAGATCCTCTTCTCCGATGTGGTTTTTCTCTGCGAGCGGATCATCGCGGTCCGTTATAAGGTAAATACGGCTTTCAAACAGATCATGGACGGTAATGCCGGGTATTCTGTTTGTCTGCTCCTTCAAAGCAAACAGGATATCTGTTTTTTCCGTCAGGAAATCGTCAAGTCCGTGTTCATACTGAAACCTTGGGAATATCTGGACTTCGGGATATTCTTTTTCAAAAACGCGCATGGCTTCCGGGAGAAAAAACAGCGCCTGCCTTACGAACATGCTTATGGATATGGAGTCTTTGTATTTTGCGCTGAAATTCTGCCCCTGTTCTATGGCTCGTTTCAGTTCTTCTCTTACTGCTGAAAGATTTCCGACGAACTGCGAACCCGCAGGTGTTAGCGCAGCGCCTTTTCCGCTTCTTTCAAACAGGGCAAAACCTATCTCTTCTTCCAAAAGGCGGATCTGGTAGGAAAATGTCGGCTGACTTACATATTGGTTTTCCGCGGCACGGCTGAAGTTCAGGGTATGGGCCAGTTCTATGCAATAGTCAATTTGTTTTGTCGTCATAACAGCACTCTATTATTTAAATTTTCAATTGATTATAGCATGTTTGAATTTGACAATTCAATAGAAAGCTGGTAAAATACAGATGTAAACAAACCAAGGGAGTTACATGAACATGGCAAAAATTCTCATAGCTTACTTTTCAAGAGCAGATGAAAACTATTTCGGCGGCGCAATGCGCTACGTAAAAGTCGGTAACACAGAGATCGTAATCAATCAGATCAAAGAAATGATCGATGAAGATTCGTTTAAGATCGAAATGAAAAATCCTTATTCCCCGGTATATATGACATGTATTGAGGAAGCAAAGAGAGATCTGAGCGAAAAAGCAAGGCCGGAGATTCTGGGAGGTCCTGAAAATATAGACGGGTATGATACAATCATTCTCGCATACCCGAACTATTGGGGAACGATTCCGATGGCGGTCGCAACATTTCTCGAAAAGTATGATTTTTCAGGCAAGACGATTCTTCCGCTTTGTACCAACGAGGGCAGCGGGATGGGCGGAAGCGAAAGAACAATCAAACAGTGCGCTCCAGGAGCGGATGTAAAAAAAGGTTTATCGATAACAGGAAGCAGGGCTGCAGATTCAAGCGACAGCGTAAGAAAATGGCTTGTTTCAAACAAATTGCTGTAAGAAGAAGGAGATTATAGTTAATTATGGATTATATGGTACTCAATAACGGGGTGAAATGCCCTGTAGTCGGAATCGGAACATTTATGCTGTCCCCGGCTGAGGCCGAAAACAGTGTTCGTGAAGCTGTCAACTACTCGGTGATTGAATCGCCGAGCATGTGATAAGCATGCAAAGGGATTCAAGATAGTTGAGTAGGCTGTGAGAAAGGTCA
>CACXBN010000256.1 GCA_902765885.1 uncultured Ruminococcus sp.
ATGCAGTAAGTGCCGTTCTTCCCTTTTTAGTTATCAGGTTTTTAAGCGAGAGTCCGAATGATGTCGCAAAAGACATTGACGGTGTCTTTTTACCGGTCTTGGATTCGACTTTTGCTTTCGCTCTTTCGCTTTCTTCCGCTATTTCACTATCTGACAGAGGGTTGCTGTCGTCGGTGATTTCACCGTCCAGCATGCGAATGATTCTTGTTGAATACTTTTCAGCCAGATCGGGATTGTGTGTGACCATGACTACAAGTCTGTCTTTTGATATTTCCTTCAAAATATCCATGACCTGAACGCTTGTTTCGGAATCAAGCGCACCGGTTGGTTCATCTGCAAGGATAATATCAGGGTCGTTTACGATAGCGCGGGCGATCGCAACTCTCTGCATCTGTCCGCCGGACAGTTCTGCCGGCTTCTTTTTCAGCTGATCTCCGAGTCCTACCAGCTTAAGCGCTTCTTCGGCCCTTTTCTGTCTTTCGGCTTTTTTGACACCTGCAAGAGTCAGCGCCAGCTCAACATTTCTGAGTATGGTCTGGTGAGGGATCAGGTTATAGCTCTGGAATACAAAGCCAACCGAGTGGTTTCTGTATGCATCCCAGTTTCTGTCGGCATATGAGTCAGTCGACTGTCCGTTGATTATAAGGCTGCCGGAAGTAGCTCTGTCGAGCCCTCCGAGAATATTAAGCATTGTAGTTTTTCCACAGCCGGATGGACCCAGAACTGAAACGAATTCGCTTTCCCTGAAGCAAATGTCAATGCCCCTGAGAGCCCTTACTTCCCCGTCTCCTATGGGATAAACTTTAGTTATTTTCTTTAATTCAAGCATTAAAATGTTTTTTCGGGCAATACCCGAGCTCCTTCTTTGCAAATGGCAGCATCCCTGTTTTATTTATATACCCTTGTGAAACATTCGTTTCCTTCTTCGATTTCAGGGGCATTCTCTCCTTCAGGAATGCTTACTTTTTTAAGAGAATTGCATTCAAAAAATGCATCGTTTCCGATGAATGATATGTATGATCTTGCTTCCAAAGTTTCAAGTGATAAGCAATAGCTGAATAAATATGGTTCAATCCTGTGTATCTGACTGCCGAGCACTATTTCAACAAGAGCAGTACAGTTGTTGAATGCGCGTGTTCCCACAGATTTTACGTTATCAGGTATTTCTATTTTTTCAAGTGACGAACAGTTCACGAATGTTCTCTGTTCTATTGACTCGACCCCGGTACCGATAATTATGCTTTTCAGTTTTTTACAGTTCATGAAGGCCTGCTCGCCTATCACATTCACGGTTGAGGGGATCACTGCTGATTCTATATCCGAATTGATAAATGCGCTTTTTTCAAGTTTTTTTACGATTATTCCGTTAACAACGTGCGGTATTTCAAGAAGTCCCCAGCTGCCGGTGTATTTGTCATTTTTAAAGGAAAGTGTGCCATCGTCACTTATAACAAACCATGGGGATTCGTCAGTCGTCGTCATTATAATCTCGTCTTCACCGGTAAGAGTGCGGTATTTCTCATACGTATACCTGAGGACGAGATCTTTTGAGTCTCTATAATCTCCCAGATTATCGAGAGCCTCTATCGCCTTGTCATAATTTCCGGCAGAAGCATCCTTTAAAGCGCCGGAATACCTTATGGCCGGTGATATTACCGTAAAATATATAATGATAAATGCAATAAAGGCAACCGCAGCGGCAAGGATGAGAACCGCTTTTGCCTTATCCGAAATGAGCTTTTCGGCTTCATCCTTTATGACCTTTTCTTTTTTTATCTCTTTGACTGCTCTGTCTTCGTCTTCTGAAGACATGGTTTCAAGTTTTTTTCCGGAATCGAATGCGCTTTTCAATATCTCGTGATCTATCCCGCATCCGTTGCACCTGCTCTCAGACTCAAGATTTATCCTTCCGCATGAGCAAATCCAGGCGCCTTCGATATCTCTCGGGTAATATTTTGCTTCTTTCAGTTCAGGAATTTCCTGCTTAAGCTTGGAAACATACCCGTATATCCTGTCTGTCTGCCAGATCGTCTCTCCTTCTCCGGGATTGACATCGTCAAGATCATCCGAATTCCATTCTGTTCCGTTTGCAAATCTGACGGAAGTGATTTTCGCCTTCACATCATATGCTTCGCCTGATTCTATCCGCACAGGTGAATTTTCGTGATACATTACACGTATCTTCTCATCTTCTGAAACAGGTTTGCCGTATCTGTCAGAGAATGTTGCCGTTATTACATATGATTCGATTTTCTCGCGTGTCGTATTATAGACCGAAGGCAGAATATATTTTTTGTTTTCATTGTCTGACAGAATTCTGATCTCACGAAGAAACAATGGAGAGGACACGGTCCACTCGTTATTTTTTATTCTGTTTACGGGATTGATATCAGAAATATTCATAATCAGTATCCGGTTCTATTCGAGTTCTCTTTCAAAATAGTATTTTTTATTGTAAACACATATACTCTGCACGATGCCGATCACCATATAGCTTGCGAGTATAGACGACGGCCCGTATGAAAGGAACGGGAGCGTAATGCCGACAACCGGAAGCATGGCAAGACACATTCCGATGTTCTCCACAGTCTGGGCTATGAGAAGTCCGGCAGCTCCAATGCATATAAGACTTGCATATTTTATCCTGGCCTGTCCCGACAGCCAAAGGATTCTCATTATCAAAATAAACATCAGCACCACATAG
>CACXBN010000257.1 GCA_902765885.1 uncultured Ruminococcus sp.
GAATAACCGGTTCCGAAATCGTCCATTTCTACTCTGAACCCAAGCGCTCTGAGGCTGACTACTGTGGCCAGAATCTGTTCAGAGTCCTCAGTATATGCGGATTCGGTAATCTCAAGGTAAAGATCATCAACAGACAGATCATTATCGGAGAGATATTTTTGATGAGATGGAATAAGATTAGGGTCATACATGTCAATTCTTGAAACGTTGACCGATACGGGGGGCGAAAATCCGTATTTGTTTTTCCACTCCCGTATTTTTTCAGCTACTGTTTTCCAGACATGATTGTCGAGTTTCTGTATAAGGCCGTTTTCTTCAAACAGGTTGATGAAAACAGCGGGATTCACCATACCTAGTTTCGGATGCTGCCACCTTACAAGAGCTTCTGCGCTTGAGAGGACCGGACGTTTGCCCGTTATATTGTATTTCGGCTGGAAGTATACTTTAAACTGATTCTCTTCAAGAGCACTGTTAAAGTCTTCAATGAGCTGTTCGGAATAGACTTCTTCATCATACAGCTTTTTATCATAAAGTCCTATAGGATTACTATAGTTAGATTTTACTGTGTCTGCTGCGATCTTTGCCCTGTCAAACCTTCTTTCGATTTCAAGGCCTTTTTCAACATTTTCATATACACCCATGCGCAGGCGTATACGGTTGTTCAAGTCATTTTTCTCTGATAGACTTTTGGTTGCCATATCATAGATATTCTGATAATCTGCGCCGCTCGGAATATAAATCATGAAAGTATCTGATTCACGTCTTCCGACTATTCCGCCTTTTTCATGAGCGAGTTCTGATAAACAGGCACTGATCCTTCTTAAAACGTCATCTCCATAAGCATTTCCGAACCTGTCGTTTATGATATGGAAATGGTTGATGTCAAGAATGATGGCATCCATCGGAGTTTCTTTATGATACTGGTCATATTTTTCAGCATATCTGTAAAAATATTCAATATTGAAAAGTCCCGTAAGCGGATCTCTTTCGGTCGACTGGATTATCTGTCTGTCTTCCGATAACTCAATGACTCTCAGTATTCTTGCAAGTATAACTCCGGGCTTGGGATAAGGCTTCGGTATAAAGTCGGCTGCGCCTATATCAAGGCTTGCAATTTCCGCATCCTGGTCTGCGGTCATAACAATTACAGGGATTCTCTTGAGCTCAGGATCTGATTTCAGTTTTTTGAGCACGTCATAACCTGACATTACAGGCATAATCAGATCGAGTAGGATCAAAGAGAGAACATTAATATTATCCCTAATTATCCTCATTGCTTCCTGACCGTTTTCAGCATAGATAACATCATAGCTTTCCTTGAGCATCGTCCCGAGCATTTCACGGTTTATTATTTCATCGTCTACAACGAGTACGAGACGTTTACCGTTTTTTGTGTAGAATTTATTCTTAATATCAGTCATTTTATATCTCCGCGTTGATAAATAACTTTTGAGATATTCATTATCAGTCGATCATATTCTATTGGTTTTGGAATGAATTCGTTCATTCCTGAATAAAATACTTCTTCGATATCTTCATCAAGCGTGCTTCCGGTCATGGCGATCATGGGGAGTTTGGATATTATGGGGTTGTGTGAACTTCTTATCTCTTGAGCAAGTTCATATCCATCAACCTTCGGCATATGGATGTCTGTCAGTATCAAAGTGTAATAGTCAGCCGGGTGAGAATAGATCAAGTCAAGAGCTACCTGACCGTTTTCGGCAGTATCGATTAAATAATCTTTGCCCGAAAGCATATGAACAACGAGCTCTCTGTTCATCTTATTGTCTTCTACCAGCAGTATTCTGCTTTTGGCTTCGGTTTTGGTATTCTCCTCTGAATCATGACTTGATTGTTTAGTAGTGTCATCTTTTCTCTGAAGTTTAAGTGTCATTACCGATTCTGCAGGGGAGATCTCGTTTATCCTTGAAATGACGGTGTATTTGATACAGACTTCACACAGTTCATCTTGAATTGAATCGTATTTATAGCTCAGTTCATCGGCAACAGTAAGATAATTCATTATCGCTCCAATGTCAGTCTGAGTGAAGAAAATATCATGCTGATTTTTGTTTATATATTTTTCTGCGGTGGCATTTATGCAATCCGCGTAATTTCCTGAACTCTGAATTACGTTGCGTACATAGCCCCCGATCACCTTATATTTTTCTTCTGCCAAATCAAGTTTTACCGCAAGTAGACAATCTTTGAAATTTTCTTGGGTAAAGAGAGATGATTTTTTTCCTTTATGCTTTTTGTTAAAAATAAAGAAAGCTGACACGGCTCCTAAAGATATAATGAGAAATGCTGCTGAGATTGCTTTTATTATGGAGTTGTCATTGAATATAATATTCAGGAGACAAACAACTGATAATATTACAACCGCAGCTAAAATAATCCATTTTAGATAATCTTTGGTAATTTTCATAAAACACTCTGCTTATGTAAATATACTTCCATACTGTAGATAAGATATCACAAATATAATGTCTTTTCAACAAAATTGTGCTTTTTTAGCTGCAATAATCAAATGCAGGATCAGATAAACTGGCAGAGAATAAAAACAGCCACCGCATGTGAACGGTGGCTCTGTATTGCTTTACTCTTTCGGAAGATTATCCGAATTTTCTGTTTCAGCCTCTTTTGATGCCTTTTCGGCAGCTCTTTCAGCCTCTATCTGAGCTCTGAATGCGGCTCTTCTCTCAGCGGTTTCCTTAGCCCTCTTTTCAAGCTCTTTCTTACGTGTAGTGATGGCACGAGATATCTGGTCAACATACTGATCAATATCTGCACCATAGTCAACACACATTTCAAGAGCGGGCTCACCATCAAGTTTGTTTATTCTGAAGACATAGTATTTTACGCTTATCGGCTTGTCGTTCTTTGTATAGTTAAATGTTTTTTCTTCAACCGTTGCATTGTCAAGTTCGGTAAAGAAAAATGATTTTGTCACTGTTTCGTCTATTGATTCATCGATCAATGAGAATCTGCGCATGTATATGTATACTTTCTCACTGGTGAAAATCAGGTTACATCCGGTAAAATAATTCGTTCTGTCAACGCCGTCTGCACCTTTTTTGTAATACATCGGAGTTTCTTTTGCTTCAAAATCATAACCTCTCAGGTTGATTGGGCGGAGCATCTTCAGAAAGCTTTTTTCGTAAACTTCAAATTTCTTTTCTGAAAGTTCCTGTAAATCCTTTATGCGTTCGGAAACATTGAATTCAATATCGGTATCATTGGATTTGCCGCCACTTCCGAGAACTGCGACAGCCAGTCCCACTATCGTTATGATAATGCCTGGGAAGCGCATTCCCTGATTGCCAAATACCAAGGCCAGAAACAGTCCGACTGCAAGAATTGCGATACCAATTATGGCTATAATTGAAATCGGAGGAGCTGTGTAGTATTTTTGATTTCGTTTGGTCTCCATAATTATCTCCCTTGTTGAAGGATTCTCAGTTCTTTTTCTAATTTAGTATGATACCATAAAAAATGACATGTGTCAATGAAATTAGGGTCGTAAAATATCAAAAGAATTAAAAATAACTATTATTTCGTCTGAAGGAAAAAGGTTTATTGAGGCGAGTGCTTTTCAATATCTATCGTTAAATATTCATTCTATGTCTTGTTATATGTTCGAATTAAAGATATAATAAAAAAGTAATCATTCAGGAGCTGTTGTAAATGCAAATACTCGATATTATAAATTGTCCTTTATGTGCTTCTCGTTTTCATCAACGCGGAAATAGTATAGAATGCTCAAAAGGACATGTCTTTGATGTCTCTAAAGAGGGATATGTGAATCTTTTGCCACCGGGAAGAGCAGGTAATTCTTCAACCGGAGACGATAAAGTTTTGATACGTGCCAGAAACCAATTTCTGGAAAAAGACTATTATTCTTCAATCAGCGACAAGATTGCAGAAGTAGCAGATACACTGTTCAATGGTTCAAAGATTTCATTTTGTGATATGGGTTCC
>CACXBN010000258.1 GCA_902765885.1 uncultured Ruminococcus sp.
AAGGCTGATATCCTTCAGCACCTCTCCTCCTTCTGAATACCTGTATCTGACATGTTCTATTTCAATATGTCCGTTTACCGTTGTGATGTCTTTTGAGTTTTCGGCATCTTTTTCAGGTTCTTCATTCATTATCTCCAAGAAACGTTCGAACCCGGTAACACCGTTCTGGTATTGCTCCATGAAGTTGATCAGAGTCATGACAGGATTTATGAAAAGGCTTACGGAGAGAATAAAAGCGGTATAGTCTCCGAAAAGAATTTTATCAGAATAAAGGAAAAGTCCTCCGGCTATTATGAGAATAACATTGAAAATGTCGGTAATGAATGTTGTTCCGGAATGAAACTGCCCCATAGCTTTGTATGAATCGCGTCTCGCTTTTACAAACTGCTCGTTACCCTCTTCAAATTTCTCGGCCTCTTTTTCGGCATTAGTGAAAGCTTTCGTTACCCGGATGCCTGATATGCTTGATTCAAGCGATGCATTAATTACTGCAGTTGACTGGCGAGATCTCATGAAAGCGGATCTCATCTTTTTCCTGAGAAAATATGTTATAACCAGAAGAAATGGCACAGCCATAAAAATGATGAGAGTCAGCTGCCAGTTGATGGTTGAAAGGTAAATGAATGCGGTTATTATGGATATTGTGGATATAATAATGTTTTCAGGGCCGTGATGGGCAAGTTCGCTAATATCCATAAGGTCGTTTGTCATTCTGGACATTATCTTTCCGGTCTCATGTGAATCATAGTATTTATATGGAAGTTTTTCAAGATGGTTGAACATGTCCCGTCTCATCTGAGCTTGCATGTATACACCCATCATGTGTCCCTGATACTGAATGTAAAAGTTAAGCAGCATTCTCGCGGTATAGAGAGCCAGAAGAAGCACGCCGAAAGCGATAACAAGGCTGTATTCTTTATTAGGAATGAAATCATTGAGCATTCTTCTCGTGATGATCGGATAGGCAATGCCTATAAGAGCTACCAAAAGAGAAGCGATCATATCGGGAATGAAAATATTAAGGTGAGGTCTGTAGTATGAAATGAATTTTTTCAGCATAGACATTCCTGGATTTTGAAATTCATGAAAACAAGCAACCCCCTAGGAAAATTGCCTCAGGGGGTGCATTGGTTGTGAAATTAACAGGCATCCCGAATCAGGCAAAACTATTTTGCGAAATCTGTTGCTCTGCTTTCTCGTATAATATTGACTTTTATCTGTCCGGGATATTCGAGTTCGTTCTCTATCTTTTTGACGACATCTCGTGCCAAAATAGTCATCTGGTCGTCATTTATGAGTTCAGGTTTAACCATAATTCTGATCTCACGTCCGGCCTGTATAGCATATGATTTTTCTACTCCTTCGAAATCATTCGCTATTTCTTCAAGTTTTGTCAGACGCTTGATGTAATTTTCAAGATTTTCGCGACGGGCACCGGGACGCGCAGCTGATATGGCATCCGCAGCCTGCACTATCAAGGCTATCGCGGTCTGTGCTTCAACATCGCCGTGATGTGCTTCTATGGCATGTATAACCTCTTTTGATTCCTTAAATTTGCGTGCCACTTCAACACCAAGCTGTACGTGAGAACCTTCAACATCCTGTGTAAGTGCCTTGCCGATATCGTGAAGAAGACCTGCACGTTTTGCAAGAGTACTGTCTGCTCCAAGTTCATCGGCCATCATACCTGCGAGAAGTGCGACTTCTATGGAGTGTGCGAGTACATTCTGCCCATAACTGGTTCTGTATTTCAGCCTTCCGAGAAGTTTAACAAGTTCAGGATTGATACCGTGAATTCCGACATCATATGTTGCCCTTTCACCTGCCTGCTTGATTGTTGAGTCAACTTCCCGCCTTGCCTTTTCAACCATTTCTTCGATTCTTGTAGGATGGATTCTTCCGTCACTAATCAGTTTTTCAATAGCGAGACGGGCAATTTCACGACGTACGGGATCGAAACTGGAAACAGTGATGGCTTCAGGAGTATCATCAATGATAAGATCGACACCGGTGAGAGTTTCGATGGTTCTGATGTTTCTTCCTTCTCTTCCGATTATTCTTCCCTTCATCTCTTCGCTGGGAAGCGGAACGGTTGAAACAGTTATTTCAGAAACATGGTCTGCAGCACAGCGCTGGACTGCCAGAGCGATGATGTCCTTGGCTTTCTGATCGGCTTCTTCCTTAAACTGTTCCTCCAGTTCTGTAATCTTCATAGCCTGCTCATGTTTGATTTCCTGTTCAAGATTGTCGATGAGCATCTGTTTGGCCTCATCAGCGGTCATTCCGGCTATTTTCTGAAGTGTGGAAAATTGTTCATCTTTGATTTTCTCTATCTGAACATAGAGATCGTCAGTTTCTTTGATCTTCTTTTGCAGAGTCTCGTCCTTTTTTTCAAGGGCTTCTGATTTGCGGTCTAATGTCTCCTCTTTTGCGGTAACTCTTCTTTCTTGACGAGTAAGTTCGTTTCTTCTTTCTTTAAGTTCAAGTTCAAACTCATTCTTTGTTTGAAGAATCTCTTCTTTCGCTTCGAGGAGAGCTTCTTTTTTCTTTGTTTCTGCGGTTTTTATGCCGTCTTCAAGAATCTTTCTCGCCTGTTCTTCGGCAGAACCTATGGTCTTTTCAGCTATTTTTTTGCGTGCAAAAGCGCCGGCAGCAATGCCTAATGCAAGACAAGCAAGACAAGCTATTATCCAAAAAACTACAGGTGGCATGACGCTCCCCCTTTCTTCGATATGATATTTAAATTCTAGCATAAATTTTGCACGGCGGCGATGAACATAAAGCCTGAATCACAGGTCGGTTACTCATGATGCCACCGGAAATTGTCAAAAATACACTACCTTGCATTATACATCTATTTGATGTCAAAGTCAACAAAAAACAACATGGGTATTGACAAATCCGCTTTAGCATGTTATAATTTGCAGGCAATGAGAGAAGACCATGTCGGGAATATGCCGGAGTGGCGGAATTGGCAGACGCCCGGGACTTAAAATCCCGTGATACGAAAGTATCGTACCGGTTCGAGCCCGGTGTCCGGCAT
>CACXBN010000259.1 GCA_902765885.1 uncultured Ruminococcus sp.
TGAAACGACCACGGAGCTTGCGGATATAATATCCGGAGCGATTCCGGGCTTCAACAAGTCAAAGGAAGCACAGCATCCGGCAAGAAGAACATTTCAGGCGATCAGAATTGAAGTTAACGGAGAACTCGATGCGATCAGACCTTCCATAGAAGCGGCCGTGGAAAGAATGAACCCCGGAGGAAGGCTGGCAGTAATCACATTCCATTCACTCGAAGACAGGATAGTCAAGGAAACATTTAAAGACCTGTCGACGGGATGCATATGTCCGCCTGAATTCCCGGTATGTGTTTGCGGACACAAAGAATCGATAAAACTGCTTTCAAGAAAACCCATCATCCCGTCAGAAAGGGAACTGGAAGAAAATCCGAGATCCAGGAGCGCGAAGCTCAGAACAGCGGAGAAAATTTGAAGATAACCGGAGGGAGACCATGACTTACGACATAGACAGAAGATCAAGCAATCAGTACTATGACCGAATCAGCGCGAGCATCAACAGGGCTCATAATGTGGTTTCCCCGAACGAGAGATACACAAGAGCTTACAACAAAAACAGGAGACAGGACAAGAGAAACAATCCTTATTATGTGAATTACAGAGGAGCAAACGAGAAGAAATCCAATGTCGGATGCGGCAGAGCGCTCACAAGAAACAGAAACCTGCGTGAAGATTTCGATATAGTTCCGAAGATCGAGATAGAAGAAAAGAAGAAAGCTTTTTCTCCATGGATCATTGTTGCGGTGTTAATCATTGTTGCATCATGCTTTGTTCTCATCAAATCCGTTTCCGATGTTTATGAAACCGAGAGACGTATTAGCTCGCTTGAAAATGAAATATCCGATCTCAGAACCGAATCGGCGGAACTCAGCATAGAACTGAATCAGAAAAACGATCTCAGACTTATAGAAGAGCTCGCCACCAAAAAATACGGAATGGTCAAAGAGGATGCTCTTCAGAGAAAGTACGTGTCACTGTCAGAAGGTGAAAGCATTGAAGTTCTTGAGGTCGAGGAAGAAGAGAACGGAGGAGTCCTCCTTTCTTCAGTCTTCAGTTCAATAGGAAAATTTTTCAGCGGTGACTAATTTTTGAATGAAATCCGGGGCATCATGCTTCAGGAAGATAATTGAAAATGAATAAAAAATGGGCTGCGACTTATAAAAAGTGGACAGCCCGTTCGTTGTCAAAACAGGCAAAAACACATAAAAAAAGCCCGTATTTCGGGCTGAAAAACGCCTGAATCAGGGCAGTTTTTGAGGAAAAATCCAATAGGAGGGCGGTTTTATGAACGCTGTCAGTATCAAAAACAGAACAGACAGAAAAACTACCCGAAAAATGTGGATTTTTTTTATTCTTTTTATCGCCGTTGCTGCCCTTATAATAGGACGTCTCATTAAGTATCAGATAACAGACGCAGACATTAACCGAGCCTATGTCACGAGCATAAACACCGCCCAGGCGGAGGTTTCACCAAGGCGTGGAAACATATACGACAGGAACGGCAACCTTCTTGCAACCAGCGTGACGGTTTACAATGTCATAGTTTCACCTGATGACATCAGAGAAAGAAAAGAGTCGGACGAAAAAAAGAATTCGGACAGCAACGAAAATAACGATGTTTTCTATGATCTCACGACTGACAAGTACGGAAAAGAAGTGCATGTAAAAAATGTCGACAAAATGATTTCGTCAATTCTTTCCGAGTATCTCGGTGTAAGCGAAAGCGAGATCAGAGAAAAGCTGGAGAAGGAAAACAGGAAATACGAATCGATCAAAAAAGAAATCGATGAAGAAACTAAGCTGAAAATCGACAAGGTCATTGAGGATTTTTCGCTTGAAACTCTCATTTTTTATGAAACACAATACAAAAGATACTACCCGATGGATGATTTCGCATGCCATGTCATCGGGTTTGTGGGAACGGACGGAACCGGAAGATACGGACTTGAAGCATATTACAATGACGTTCTTGAGGGAACGGCCGGAAAATATATAAAAACAAGAAGAAACATGCCGTTCGGATATGAAAGGGAGATAGCAGTTCAGAACGGACTTGACATCGTAACCACACTTGATGTTTACGTACAGCACGAACTGGAAGATCAGCTCAAAAAGACATTCATTGAGTCGCAGGCCGGAAACAGGGTCACAGGTATCGTAATGGATGTCAAGACAGGCGAAATACTCGCAATGGCAACATATCCGTCATTTGATCTTAACAATCCGAGCGTTCTTGATGAATATTCCCAGGCAGAGCTTGATGGGATGAACCTCGACAAGGATTCCGAAGAATATTCGGAAGCATATTCAAATCTTCTTTTCAGAATGTGGAATAACAAGGCCGTCAACGAAACATATGAGCCCGGTTCCACATTCAAGGTCATTACCACATCAATGGCATTTGAAAACAATCTGGTCAGCGAATATGACTACTTTACTTGCTACGGCAGCATGTATGTCGAAGGTTGGCCGGCTCCTATCAGCTGTGCCAAAGAAGACGGACACGGTACTGTGTATTTCAAGTACGGACTTCAGCAGTCATGCAACCCGACGCTTATGCAGGTTGCGGCTATCGTGGGCAAAGATACCTTCTACAGCTACATGGACGCTTACGGTTATTTTGAAAAAGTCGGCATAGATCTTCCCGGCGAAGCTTCCGGAATCTTTCACAAATATTCCGATTTCACTACAGCTTCACTTGCAGTGTATTCATTCGGACAGACCTTCAAGACGACGCCGATACAGCAGCTCCGCGCTCTTTCTTCCGTGGCAAACGGAGGAGTGCTCATGGTGCCTCACCTTATGAAACAGGTGCTGGATGAAAACGGTAATGTAGTCGAAGAGTACGGAGATGCGGAAGTAAGACAGGTTGTCAGCGCCGAAACATGCAGAAGAATCACCGATATACTTGAAGAGGGTGTGGCGACAGACGGTGCGGCAGTCAACGCATATGTAAAAGGATACAGGGTAGCCGCAAAGACCGGTACCAGTGAAAAACTTGACAAATATGACGAGTTTGGAGAAAGGCCGTACAGAGTCGGCTCGACGATGGCATACGCCCCTGCGGATGATCCGCAGTTTTCGGCATTGATAGTCGTTGATGAACCGATGGGCGGCGTCGTTTACGGAGGTTCGGTGGCAGCACCTTACATTTCGGCTCTGCTCTCCGATATTCTCCCGTATCTCGGAGTGGAACCGAGATATACGACAGATGAACTTGCTTCCCTCGACGTGGTGGTTTCAAACTATGTGGGCGCAACAGTCGAAAACTCCATAACAGACCTGTCATGGAGAAAATTCAAATACGAAATAATAGGAAACGGAGATGTCGTAACTGCACAGGTGCCTTCTGAAGGCACTAGAATATCCAGCGATACGGGAATCCTTCTCCTGTACACGGGAGATGAGAGCGTGCAGACAACTCAGGTCCCGGACCTTATGGGAATGAGTGCTTACAATGCGAATCTCATTGCAACTTCAAACGGACTTAATGTCACATTCTCGGGTTCAACAAATGGAACCGAGGCAACAGTCATCGGGCAGTCTCTGACACCGGGTGATGTCGTGCCTCGCGGAACCGTGATCGACATTGAGCTTAGATATCTCGGAGGCCTTGACTAATATACAGAACAGAGGATGGAACGATGAGTGTTGAATTAAGATTAAAATCGTTTTCCCCGGCCGAAATTGCAGAAATAACGGGGGGAAGACTTGAGATATATGGCTCCGGAAATTCTGATGACAAATGTATCAGGATTGTAACCGATTCAAGAGAGGCAGAAGAAGGATCGATATTCTTTGCCATAAAGGGGCAAAACGTCGACGGGAACGATTTCATTGCCATGGCGGTTGACGGAGGCGCGAAGTGCGTTATAGGTCAGAATGTCCCGGATGACGCAAAAAGCAGGAATTTCTGCGCGGTGATAGTGGACGACACGATCAGGGCTCTGGGTGAAATAGCCTCAGAGTACCGCAAGTATTCCAGGGCAAAATTCATAGCCGTAACCGGATCAGTCGGCAAGACTACAACAAAGGAAATGATATATGCCGTTGCCTCTGTGTCGTTCCATGCATACAAGACCAAAGGAAACTACAACAGTGAGATCGGTCTTCCCCTTACGATCTTCGGCATAGGGCCGGAAGACGAAGTGGTGGTCCTGGAAATGGGAATGAGCGCCATGGGAGAAATAGAGCACATGACCAGAATAGCCCGGCCGGACATTGCAATCATCACCAACATAGGAACATCTCATCTGGCATCTCTAGGAACAAGAGAAAACATATGCAGGGCCAAAATGGAAATAAGGCTTGGCCTGCCTGAGGACGGTGTGCTGCTTATAAACGCTGACGAACCCCTTCTTATGGAACAATACGAGATACTTGAAAAGAAGCCGCTTCTCATGTCTGTTTTCAACAGGCTCGGCGACTACAGAGCGGTCAATATAAGGCAGAAGCCCGACATGATCATATACGATCTTCTTTACAAGAACAAGGCAGTGACCAATGTTGAAATCCCAAGCATGGGAAAGCACAATGTATATAATTCTCTTGCGGCATTCGCAGTGGGAACTCTTCTCGGAATGGGCGATGAGCAGATCAGAAAAGGACTGAAGAATTTCAACGGTGTTGACAAGAGACAGAACATATATGATCTTTATGGGATAACAGTCATAGATGACTGCTATAACGCCAGCCCCGAGTCGATGCATGCAGCCATTGACGTGCTTGTGTCGATAGCAAAAAGAAAATCTGCCAGAGCTACCGCGCTTCTCGGAGACATGCTTGAACTTGGTGACTATTCAAGACTGATGCATGACCAGCTAGGCCAGTATGCGGCACAGATGAAGGTCCAGAAGCTGTTTTGCTTCGGTTCAATGGCAGACGTTATTGCAGAGGCTGCTATAAAGAACGGAATCAGGGCGGAAGATGTGTCCGTATGCATTGATTCCCGAGATGCAGACGGAATGGCAGAGATGATACTTTCGACACTCAAACCGGGTGATGTTCTCCTTGTTAAAGCCAGCCGTGGCATAGCAGCTGAACGTGTTATCGAAAGCATAAAAAAGAAAAAGCAGACAAAACGCGGGAGACGCAAAAAGATCAAAGCTGAGGAAAAGGCTGACGTCGATCTAATATAAACAACTGAAAAGGTGGATTTTTCATGGATCCTTTGATAATTCTTTTCGCCGCGGCGGTTTCGATTACATTTCTGTCGACAACGCTGATTCTTAGAAAATTGATACCTGTGCTTAAAAGCAAAAAGATGGGGCAGAAGATTCTCGAGATAGGTCCCAGATGGCATAAAAGCAAAGAAGGCACACCCACAATGGGAGGACTGTCATTCATATTTGCGTCAGCCGTAGTGGGGATCTTCGGAAGCATATTCATAGGAATACGTTACGGATCAAAAGTGTCTCTTCCGTTTGTTCTGACTCTTGCGCTCGGTCTTGCGGGCGGAGTCATAGGATGTATCGACGACTCGGCAAAACTCAGAAAAAAGCAGAACGAAGGGCTGACGGCAATCCAGAAATACGTCCTTCAGTTCATAGTAGCGGCACTTTATCTGATCGGAATGACATTCATATGCGGCGATTTTTCATCTGATATATACTTCCCGTTTTTCGGCGCCACCGTTAATGCGGGCCCGCTGTATTATGTGATTTCGATGCTGCTGCTGACCGGAATCATCAACGGTGTGAATCTTACGGACGGAATAGACGGACTTTGTTCAAGCGTTACGCTCGTTATCGGAATATTCTTTGCCATAGCAGGTTCCGGACTTACCGGTCTGATGAACGACCCGGGACTTGTGCTTCTGGGAGCGCTCCTTATCGGAGGATGCGGCGGATTTCTCGTATATAATTTTTATCCTGCAAGAGTGTTTATGGGTGACACTGGTTCGCTGTTCCTCGGAGGACTTGTTGTCGGAGGAACGTTCATGATGAAGAATCCTCTGATAGTTCTTCTCATAGGCCTTATATACGTAATAGAAGCCTTTTCCGTCATTCTTCAGGTCGGATACTTCAAACTGACACACGGGAAAAGACTTTTCAAGATGAGCCCGATACACCATCATTTCGAAAAATGCGGCTGGTCGGAGATAAAGATAGTGGCTGTTTTCTCGGCCGTAACAGTTATAGCATGCACCATAGCGCTGCTCTGGGGAATGAGAATGTAAGAAAGAAGGAGGTGCCGTATGGCTAATTCAACTGGCAACAATCAGAAAAGAACACATGCCAAAAGGCGCCCTGAAGAAACATCGATAAACAGAGAGTGGATTGACAGCTCATCTCGTGCAGCCGCGAGAAGAACGGGCAGCATCGGAAATGAAAAAGCAAACGATAACCGTTATGTGGGCGATCCGTACAAGTTCACTTACGAATCAAATAAAAAGATGCATTACTCACTGACTCCGGTAAGGCGTGTGCCTGAGAATTCAAAATTCGCACTCCGTGCCGCAGAGCGAAGAGTTAACAGAACAATAAAGGAAAACGAAAAAGAGAAAAAATGGCAGGAGGACATTGTAAGAGTCCGCGGAAGCATGGACTATTTCCTGCTGATAATAGTGATCATTCTGGTTGCGCTCGGAGCTGCAACCGTTTACAGCGCGACATATCCGGTCGCCATAAAAGAGGGAAGCGCGGGATACCGTTATTTCCTGAACCATCTTATCTTTCTGGGGATCGGACTTGTCCTTTCTTTTGTAGTATATCATCTGACCATTCTGCTGAACAGAAGAAAGGTCAGAACCATATTTACAATAGCCGCTTATCTTCTGGCGCTTGCTTTGCTCGTACTTGTACGATTGGTCGGCAAGACAGTCGGTACGACGACAAGATGGATAGTCTTAGGACCTATAAGCATCCAGCCTTCCGAGATCATGAAGATAGCGATGATTTTCGTGTGCGCGTGGTTCGCGGAAAACGATGAACGCTTTATCAAAAACAGGGATCTCATAATGAGGATGAAACTCAAATACGTGCTGAGGCCGTATTCTCTGATGCTTCTGGCCATAGTGTTCATTCTCATAGGCCACCATCTCTCGGGAGCAGCGATCGTAGGCATCGTTTCGCTTGCATGCATGATAGTTGCGGGATACAGCATCAAATATCTGCTGGCAATAACGATTCCGCTGGCAGCAGGCGCCGTGGGAGTATATTTCATCAGAAACCCATACTCCTTCAGCCGAATAACCGCTTTCTTCACAGGCTCCACGGAGGCAACCGTTGAAGCAGAAAGATATCAGACACAGCAAAGCATCTACGGCATAGGATCCGGAGGAATCTTGGGAAAGACCTTCGGCCAGGGTCAGCAGAAATACGGCGCCCTTCCTTTTGCACATACCGATTTCGTCTTCTCGACGTGGTGCGAGGAGATGGGATTCATAGGAGCCGTCATTCTCATAATACTGTTCCTGCTGCTCATATGGAGAGGATATCTCGTGGCAATGAGAGCACCCAACAGATTCACGATGGTAATTGCCTTCGGTCTGACGACTCATTTAGGCCTTCAGGCAGTCCTGAATATGTGTGTTGCCACGGACCTTATTATGAATACGGGTATCACGCTGCCGTTTTTCACATACGGAGGATCCGCCCTGGTTATAAACCTTATGGAGGTCGCGGCTCTGCTGGGAATATCCAGACAGTCATACAAAAAGAAGAAGACTCTTGAAAGAGAACAACTTCTGGAAGAAGCCGGAATGAACAATTATTAACAGAGGTATTGAGATGAGAGTTTTGATGACAGGCGGCGGAACGGGAGGACATGTCAATCCCGCACTTGCCATAGCAAACACGATCAAGTCGAAAGATCCCGATGCCGTGATAGAATATGCGGGAACCGCAAGAGGAATCGAAAACAAGCTTGTTCCGAAAGCGGGATACAGGATGCATTATGTTGAAATCAAGGGAATGAAGAGAAGATTTACTCTTGAAAACATAAAGGCTGCGTATCTTGCTTTGGTTTCACCAATAAAGGCAAAGAGAATAATAAAAGAGTTCAAACCCGATATAGTCATCGGAACCGGCGGATATGTGTCATGGCCGGTGGTCAAAGCTGCTGCATCCATGGGTATTCCGACGGCGCTTCACGAGTCGAATGCAATAGCTGGTGTTGCGATAAAAATGCTTCAGAATTCCGTGGACAGAATATACCTCAATTTTGAAGAAACGGGAAAAACCCTGACATGCGACAAATCGAAGCTCCTTCGTGTTGGAAATCCTGTAATGAACGGATTCACGGGAATATCACGTGAGGAAGCGAGAGAAAAGCTCGGAATCGACAGTAAATATAAATATATTCTGCTGTCGTACGCGGGAAGCATGGGAGCCGAAAAAGTGAATGACGCTGTGCTTCAGGTAATGAAGAAATTCACGGCAGTTCATCCGGAGGTTTATCACATACATGCCACAGGGGCAATAGAGCACGAACTCTGCACATCACAGTTCAAAGATATGGGACTCGATAAGTGCGAAAATATAGAACTTTGCGAATATATCTATGATATGCCGCTCAAGATGGCCGCGGCAGACCTTACGATTAACCGCGCCGGAGCGATGACGGTTTCCGAGCTTGCCATTACGGGCAAGGCGGCAATATTCATCCCATCCCCGAACGTCGCGGAAAATCATCAGTATAAAAATGCAAAAGTGCTTGAAGACGCCGGAGCTGCTTGTCTCTTTGAGGAAAAAGATCTAACGGACGGAGCCGACAAGCTTGTCGAAAAAGTAAAAGAGCTGCTGTCTTCGGACGGAGACAGCGTACGCACCGACATGGGAAACAAAATCAGAGATTTTGCGGTGCTCAACTCTAACGATATTATATATGAGGACATCTGCAGCCTCATAAAAAAATAAACAGCCTGCAAAAACAGGAGAAAGGAGGACGACATGGACAGAACAAACGATGATGTAATGTATGTGTATGACGTTATATGTCCGCGGAAAGCGAAAGAAAATCAGATAATTCGCGAATACGGCCGTCCGCCTAAAAAATCTCCGCTTGCGGATTACTACCGCGAGTACGGCGAAGGTTTTCTGAAGGCTCAGAAAATCAGAGCAGCAGAAGCAGCCAAAATCAGAGAAAACGAAAAGACCAGAGCAGAAAGACAAAGAAAGAATCAGCAGAGACATTCAGGCGGAGGAAGATACGGGGCAAATGCGGGAAATTATGTGAACGGCAATCCGGGAGTGGCTGCCGCGGTGATGCATAATCCCGTGAGACAGTTTGCCGATATGATCGTCAGGATGTTCGAAACATTCAGAGACAGGTCCATAAGTGACGAAGATACGGCAAAAAGACAGGCAGTGGCATCGAAAAAGAGATCAGAATACAGGCATGTGCTTATAATATCTCTGATCGTACTTGTCGTTCTCTCCCTGTTTATCGCTCTCGTTTATCGTTTTGGCTTCGTCATAAAGGATGTCAGCGTGCTGAACTCCACCATATATGCAGATGAGAGCATAGTTGAGGCATCGGGACTTCTCAAAAATGTCAATCTTTACTCGTTTAGCGCCAAACAGTCTGAGAACATGATAACGTTCAACTGCCCGTATATAAGAAGCGTTACGCTCAGCAGACATATGCCAAGCTCGGTGATACTTGAGATATATGAGGACACTCCGAAATATTACGCAAACATATGGGGAGACGAACTGCTTTTGTCTGATACTCTCAGGGTTCTGGGAAAAGCAGGGGAGGATAAGCGGGGACTTACTGAGATCATTTTACCGTCGGTCGTGTCATCCGTGGCCGGAAGGCCGCTGCAGTTTGCGGACAGGAGAAATGATACGACAGTCCGAAACATTCTTTCGCTGATCTCAGATGCAAAAATCAGCGAAAGCGGCACTCTGAACCGCATAGATGTTTCAAATCAGTTTTCGATAAGTATCAGATACAAGGATATTTATGATATAACGGTCGGAAGCATGGAAGACCTCGACAGAAAACTCGATATGGTTTACGCAACAGTTGAAACCGGCAACCTGATGGAAAACGCGCCTGCAAGAATAACTCTGGAAGGGAACAGGACCGCAAGCGTCAGATACGTCGCAAATCTTCAGGAAAAATAGCCAAAACATGCCCAAATCGGTGCTTAAGTTAAAAAAATACTTGAAAAATATTGAAGTTTATTGTAATATGATATTTGAATAAAAAGATTTTTCTTTATTACGAATTAATTATAGGTTTCAAATACACAGAATAAAGGGAGGGCATGATATGCCATTGTTTGAGCTTGACGAGAAAAATTACGAAAGCGGAGTTTCAATAAAAGTTATAGGCGTCGGCGGAGGCGGAAACAATGCTGTTAACAGAATGACCAGCACCGTAAGAGGCGTTGAATTCATTACCATAAACACTGATATGCAGGCGCTTTCAAAATCCAGTGCCCCCACAAAGATAGCTATCGGTGACAAAATCACAAAGGGACACGGCGCGGGCTCGAACCCTGAAATAGGAGCCAAAGCAGCTGAGGAAAGTGAAGAAGTAATAGCCGAAAACATCAAGGGTGCTGACATGGTATTCGTGACAGCAGGAATGGGCGGCGGTACCGGAACAGGCGCAGCTCCGATAGTAGCAAGAATCGCTAAGAATCTCGGAATACTTACAGTTGGTATCGTAACAAAACCGTTCGCATTCGAAGGCAAAAAGAGAATGGAACAGGCTGAAATAGGTATCGAAAATCTGAGAAGCAATGTTGACTCTCTTATCATAATACCAAATGAAAGACTTAAGGATATCGGAGAAAAGATCACTCTCATGAATGCGTTTGAAGAAGCTGACAAAGTCCTTCTCCACGGTGTTCAGAGCATTTCAGAGATCATAAACGTTCCGGAATTTATCAACCTTGACTTTGCCGATGTTGTATCTATTATGCAGAATGCAGGATATGCACACATGGGCGTAGGTGAGGCAACGGGAAAAGACAAGGCGATCGAAGCAGCTGAAAGCGCTATCTCCAGTCCGCTCCTCGAGACCACAATCAAAGGTGCAAGAGGAATTCTTATCAGCATAACGGCATCTCCCGACATCACACTGGAAGAGATCTCCGAAGCATCCGAAAGGATCAGCTCCGAGGCAGCAGAAGATGCAACGGTAATCTGGGGTGCAGCATTTGACGAGAATCTTGAAGATACAATCAAAGTTACGATCATTGCTACCGGATTTGAAAGCAAAGACGGCTCTGGCAGCGTTAAAAGAAGCAATATAAAACCGATAGCCTCCGGAAAGATCCAGTCAGGAATCAAGACAACTAATTATGTCAAAGAGCCTGCAGTTCAGGAAACCGTACAGGAAAACGAAGAAGATGCACCTCTTTCTGACGATGATTTTAACGAGATTCTGAAAATGCTCAACATGGGCAAGAATCAGAGCCAGTCAAACCAGAATCCTCCGGCAAATCCTGATAACGGGATGACAAGACGTTTCTGATTATATAGAATATAACCGGCGGGGCCCTGCAAAAGCGGGGCCTCTTTTGTGTTTCTGAAAGCACATTTAAGTCCCCGGCAGTATTGCAATACGGAAGTGAGAATGTTAAAATATAAATAAGTTCTGCGGGTTCGATCCCGCATGACATCAGGCGTAAAGTTAGCGCGTTCTAACTTAAAACAGGAGTCAAAATATGCGTGAAGTTATTCTCGGGCTTATTATCCCGTTTATCGGAACATCAGCAGGTGCTGCATGCGTCTTTCTGATGAAGAAAAACCTGAGCAGGTCGGTGCAGAGAATGCTGACCGGATTTGCAGCGGGCGTCATGGTTGCGGCATCCATCTGGAGTCTGATCGTTCCTGCTATAGAACAGTCGTCAGGTATGGGAAACCTGGCTTTCCTGCCGGCTTTTATCGGATTTTGGCTGGGGATTCTGTTTCTTCTTCTTCTCGATAATATCATACCCCACCTTCATATGAATGCACAAAAGTCCGAAGGCCCCAAGAGCAGGCTTGCCAGGACAACGATGATGGTCCTCGCCGTAACACTGCATAACATTCCGGAAGGCATGGCGGTCGGCGTTGTTTACGCCGGATTTCTTAGCGGATCGGCAAGTATTACAATCGGAGGCGCGCTTGCCCTTGCAATCGGGATAGCAATTCAGAATTTTCCCGAAGGAGCAATTATTTCGATGCCGCTCCATGCAGAAGGAAAAAGCAAGGCGAAATCATTTCTGTACGGAGTGCTTTCCGGTGTCGTCGAGCCCGTATTCGGTGCCCTGACAGTTCTCGCTGCAGGTTTTATCGTGCCTGCGATGCCTTACCTGCTTTCCTTCGCGGCCGGAGCAATGGTCTATGTGGTGGTTGAGGAGCTGATTCCGGAAATGTCGGAAGGAGAACACTCAAATATCGGCGTTCTTATGTTTGCTTTCGGATTCACGGTCATGATGTCGCTTGACGTAGCGCTTGGATAAAAAATGCCGAAATTGCCTCAACAGATAAAAATGTCGCTCTGTTGTGTTATAAAAAAAAAAAAAACATGTCCAAATTATGAATTTCGTACATATAATACAATTGTCTTTTTTTGAGATATATGGTAAAATTTAATTAAATTTCTGATAGCCTAGGAAGAGGTGGTTGACATGAAACTTCTGGAACAGAGAATTCTTACCGAAGGTAAAGTTCTTTCAGGGGACGTGCTTAAGATTGATTCATTCCTGAATCAGCAGATTGATGTCAAACTACTCGATGAAATAGGAAAAGAACTGACCCGCTTATTCAAAGACGAAAATGTGACGAAAGTACTGACAGCGGAATCCAGCGGAATAGCAATAGCATGTTTTGCGGCTTTGCACCTCGGCTGCCCTGCAGTATTCGCAAGAAAATCAAAATCATCAAACATCTCCGATAATCTGTGGACGGCGAAAGCGCATTCGTATACTCACGGAAATGATTATACGATGATCGTGTCAAAAGATTACATAGGACCTGAAGACAGGGTCCTTATAGTTGATGACTTCCTTGCGAACGGAAGCGCCCTGACGGCGCTTGTGAGTCTTTGCAGACAGGCGGGTGCTTTTGTTGTCGGAGCCGGTATCGCGGTAGAAAAAGCCTACCAGGGCGGATCAAAGCTTCCAGAATTTGAAGGAATCAGGATCGAATCGATGGCAAAGATCGCTTCGATGGATCCCGAAAAGGGAATCATTTTTGAATGATTCCGCAGGATTCGGATTAAACGGTTTTACCGTTTATCATATATCTATATTTTTATATATTTCTTTGGAGGAAATGAAATGTTTAAAAAAGCCATTTCTCTGTGTCTCGTTCTCCTCATGCTCGTCGGCGTATGCACGATTTTTGCATCCTGTGACAAGCCTGCAGAAGGAACAAAGCCCGAAGGCGAAACAACAAGTGATTTCAAACTTGGTGTAATTCTTCTTCACGACCAGCTGTCCACATACGACCTCAACTTCATCAATGCTGTTGAAGACGCTCAGAAGACACTTGGCCTCACAAATGAACAGGTTATCATTAAGACCAATATTCCCGAAACAAATGACTGCTATGAAGCAGCAAAGGACCTCGTAGCAGAAGGCTGTGATGTCATTTTCGCAGACAGCTTCGGTCACGAAACATTCCTTCTTCAGGCAGCTAAGGAATATCCGGATGTTCAGTTCTGCCATGCAACAGGAACAATGGCTCACACCGAAAAACTTTCGAACTTCCACAATGCTTTTGCTCACATTTACGAAGGCAGATATCTTGCAGGTATAGCTGCAGGTCTCAAGCTCAAGGAAATGATGGATGCTGATTCCACAGTAGTTCCGAAGATCGGATACGTTGGAGCTTTCACATATGCAGAAGTTATCTCCGGATACACCTCCTTCTTCCTTGGTGTTAAGGAAATCGTTCCCGAAGTAACAATGGAAGTACAGTTCACCGGATCATGGTATGATGAAACAGAAGAAAAGAATGCAGCAACAGCTCTTATCAACAACGGTTGCGTTCTCATCTCACAGCACGCTGACTCCATGGGTGCTCCTTCCGCATGCGAAGAAAGAAATATTCCCAACGTTTCTTACAACGGCTCAACTGTAAGCACATGCCCGAACACATTCATAGTTTCTTCCAGAATCGACTGGGCTCCTTATGTTGAATACATCTGCAAGCAGACAATGGACAAGAAAGCTATAGACACTGACTGGACAGGCTCAATCTCCACAGGTTCTGTTAAACTCACAGACGTAAATACACAGGCAGCTGCAGCCAATACACAGGCTACAATTGATACATACAAAGCAGAACTCGTTGCCGGCACACGCCATGTATTCAATACAGCCAACTTTACCGTTAACGGTGAAACTCTCACAAGCTATCTCGCAGACGTTGACACAGATGCAGCGTTCACTCCTGATACAGAAGTAATCAAGGACGGATATTTCCATGAATCAGAATATCGTTCAGCTCCTTGCTTCGACATTCAGATTGACGGCATCACTCTTCTCAACCAGAAGTACTAATTTATAGAGGCGGAGGCAGGCTTTTATTGCCTGCCTCTGTTTTACTTTTTAAATGTAAATTCATAATGTTGCTCCGGAACTCTGATTCCGGGGCGACATTATGAATTTGTGTTTCAAATACAGACACAGGACAAAGGAGCCCTACATGGAGCAGAATCTCAACAACAATGAAGTGCTGGCGCTTGAGCTGCGCAATGTATCAAAAAGTTTCAGCAATAAGAGAGCAAACCAAAAGGTGAACCTCGAGCTGAGACATGGGGAAATACTCGCTCTTCTCGGTGAAAACGGTTCAGGCAAGACAACACTCATGAACATGGTGGCAGGAATATATTATCCTGACGAAGGCCAGATCTTTGTCGACGGCGAGGAGGTCGTTATCAGCTCGCCCCGAGAAGCATACAAATATAAGATAGGCATGATACATCAGCATTTCAAGCTTGTTGATGTTTTTACCGCTGCGGAAAATATAGTGCTCGGAGTCAATGACGGGAGCAAATACAGGCTCAGGGATGTAA
>CACXBN010000260.1 GCA_902765885.1 uncultured Ruminococcus sp.
AGTTCATTTTCTATGGCTTTTATCTGTTCTCTGAGATAGAACTCTTTTTGATTGTCATCCATTGCCTGACGCACATTCTTTTGAATTTCGAGTTCGGCTTCGAACAGTTTGGTTTCGCTGTTCATAAGAATGATGGCCATTTTTGCTCTTTCGAGAGGATCAAAAGTCTCGAGTATCTTTACTTTATCCTGGAATCTCACAAAAAGAGCAGCGGCAATATAATCCGCAAGAAGGCCGGGATCATCTATTTTTCTTGCCGCACTCAGATATTCTTCCGAAAAGTTCGGCATATACTTGGTCATCTCAGTGAGAGATTCGAGTGTTTTCGATATAAGCGCCTCGGTGCCCAGATCTTTTTTTGAATACGATGCATCTATTTCAGTCGAAAGCACGCTTGCTGTTATATAATCATCTCCGAAGTGAAGGGATTTGACTTTTGCTCGATTGATGCCTCTGGCGACTACACGAATGTTGCCGTCAAGATTCATTTTCAGCGTGTTCTTTATTTCTGCTATGCATCCTATGCTCAAAAAATCGTCCGCACTGTCCGGTGAATCTATATCTGAATCCTTCTGCGTGAGAAGAAGAACCATCATGTTCGATCCCGTAGCCGCGTTACATGCATTCTTCGAGATTTCTCTTTCCAGTTCGAAATTGATTGGAATCGATGGAAAAGCCAGAATACCGCGAAGAGGGATAACGGGCAGGTCAAGTGTTTTGATTTTTTCTATATATCTAGTCATTAATATTTCCTTTCGGTAAAGTATATTTATGTTGGATAATCAAAAATTACCTCATTTTATATCATTCGCATAATTATCAGAAATTATACCATATTTTTCGCTTTAAATCCATATCAGAATATGAACAAAATGCAATTTTTCTTATTTGTACAATTGTTATTGAAAAGAGAGAGAAAGTGATATAAAATTAACATATCAATGTATATGCGGAGTCGATCTGAATGAAGGAAAAATTTATTGATATTTACAGGACTCATATTAGTCGTGAGGGCTCGGAAAAGCTTCTTGATTACCTGATGAGATCGGATTTTTTTGATGCGCCCGCATCAACTAAATACCATCTATGCGAAGCAGGCGGACTTGTCAAACACAGCGTTCATGTGTATGAAAGACTACTTGATCTTTGCAAGAATGAAGCTCAGAAGGATAACGGCTTTGTGCTTCCCAGCGATGAAACGATCGCGATATGCGGCTTGCTTCATGACATATGCAAGACAGGGTTTTATTCCATTTCTTACAAAAATCAGAAAAACGACAAAGGGGAATGGGAGAAGGTTCCTGTATACAAGATAGAAGATTCACTGCCTTACGGTCATGGTGAAAAGAGCGTATACATTATTTCCGGATTCATGAGACTTACCAGAGAAGAGGCAATGGCTATAAGATGGCATATGGGTTTCTCTGACAATGACTTCAAAGCAGGAGGATTTTCAGTCGGAAATGCTTTTGAAAAGTATCCGCTGGCTGTTCTCACCCATTTGGCAGATCTTATGGCAACATATCTTGATGAGACGGAATAATAAAGACTATCATTTATAAAAATATAAAAACGGGTGGTTTATTATGGTGGACAGAATCAAAGTCAAAATTGAAGACAGTGAATTCTCTGAAGCTGTAAAAAACGGAGAATACGATATTGCCGTGCCAATCCAGGTCAGCGTGGGCAAAAACGGGGACAAGGAAATATTGTCCTATGACTTCTGTAAAAACGTCGCAGAAGAGTTTTCAATAAAACATGTCAACGATCCATTTTCAACAGAAGCTGTTGATTTTCTTAAGAGCAAACTGGAAACAATTATGGCCGAATATGGGTATTATTACCCGATAAACAACTGCAGAATCAGCTGTGAGTACAGATGCACTGATCCGGCAGAGCTTGAAATGAGAAAAAAGTGTGAGATAATATCATCGACCGAAGGTCTTAAATACCATCATGACCTGTCACTCGATGAGGTTGTCATGACACCGGACTATGAAGCTGACAGGCTTGCTGTAATCAAGGATGATGACGTAATAATCGCTTATGCAGGGCTGAACAGTATAGAAGATGATGAAGATATGTCTCTTGAGATATATGTGGAATGTGCCCCTGAGTACAGAGAAAAGGGCTACGGATCAGCCTGTGCGGCTGAACTATCATCTTATCTCATTTCTCTCGGCGAAAAGGTCAAATACGTCTGCTACAGCGACAACACGGCCTCGAAGAGAACCGCTGAAAAAGCTGGGTTCGAATATCAAAGATCAGTGATGTCATTTGTTTGTTTCAAAAATGACAGATAATCCGGAGGGCAGAAATGGCATTTGATGCCGGACTACTTAGACATATAGTAAATGAATTAAATGAAAAACTTTCAGGCGGAAGAGTAGATAAAATATACCAACCGGCACGTGATGAGGTAGTATTTCTCATAAGAAACAATTCAAGCGATCACAGACTGTATATGTCTGCCGGAGGTAACGGTTCGAGGCTCCATCTGACTGATATAAAACTTGAGAATCCTTCATCTCCGCCTATGTTCTGCATGTTTTTGAGAAAACATTTTTCCGGGGCCAGGTTTATTCACGCTGAACAGCAGGGATTCGAAAGAGTGGCAGCTATCTCATTTGAAACAAGAGATGATCTCGGGGTTGTTTCAGTAAAGAAAATATATGTTGAACTGATCGGGAGACTTGCCAATATAATTATTACTTCTGAAGACGATACGATTCTTTCCTCGCTCAAAACCGTGGACTTTTCTCTCAGTGAGAAGCGACAGATCCTGACGGGACTGAAATATGAACTTCCTCCAGCTCAGGACAAAATCAATCCGCTGGAAGAGTCTTTTACTGAAAGAGCTTTTAACGATGCTGCGCTGGGATGCAGTTTGGAAAGCAGTGCGGAAAAGTTTATCATTTCGCACTTCATAGGTTTCTCTCCGCTAGTTGCGAGGGAAGCGGCTTTCAGAGCATCCGGAAAAACTGACGGAACACTCGAAGAATGTGGAAAAAGACTCACGGATGTATTTTTTGAAATTCTCGGAGTTATAAAGAACTGCTCGGGAAAGCCATGCATAATCAAAAACGAGAACGGCGTACCTGTGGAGTATTCTTTCATCAAGCTGACGCAGTACGGAGCTGATGCAGAAGAATATGTGGTGAACGACTTCGGAACACTTCTCGATACGTTTTATTTTGAAAAAAGCAGGGAAGAGCGAATTCACAAAAAAACAGGAGATATTTTCAAACTTCTTCACAATCTGGAAAACAGACTGGTGCGTAAGATTTCAGCACAGAACGATGAACTCAGGGCGTGTGATGAGGGCGAAAAATATAAGCTGTATGCGGATCTGATCACTGCAAATATCTATAGAATAAAAAAAGGCGATGAATCGGCATATCTCGAAGACTACACGGATCCTGATTACAGAACACTGAAGATAGATCTGGACAAGAGACTATCGCCGTCCGGAAATGCACAGAAGTATTATAAAAAATACGCGAAGACGAAGAGTGCAAGAATACATCTGACTGAGCAGATTGAATCCGCCGAAAAGGAACTTGAGTATCTCGGAACTGTTCTTGATTCACTGTCGCGAGCTGAAAACGAGAAAGAGCTTAACGAAATAAAGAGTGAGCTTATCCATGGAGGATATATATCAGACAAGAAGAAACAGGGAGAAAAAAAGGTCACAAATCCTTCAATCGTGGAATATCGGACTTCAGATGGTCATAAAGTTTTATGCGGACGCAACAATGTTGCAAATGAACATCTTACATTCAAAATTGCAGGCAGCAATGACTGGTGGTTTCACGTAAAGAATGAGCCGGGATCCCATGTAGTACTGTTCAATAATGAGGGAGAGGATGATCCTTCAGAGACGGCGTTTACGGAAGCTGCGGAAATAGCAGCATATAACTCTTCAGTGAAAAACGGATCATCTGTTCCTGTCGATTACACAAGAGTATCAAAAATAAAAAAACCCGCAGGTTCAAAGCCGGGGTACGTTATCTATTCCAGCAACTGGACGGCATATGTTACTCCAAATGCCGATAAAGTTATAAAGCTAAAAAAATAAGAAATTCAATAATTTGAAAGAGGTTTGTTATGATCAAGAAAATTGGACTTCAAATGTGGACACTAAGAGAAACAATGAACACGCCTGAGGACGTCAGGATGTCATTCAGAAGAATGAAGGAACTCGGGTATGACGGTGCTCAGACAGCAGACTGCCATATTCCCTATGAAGACTACGCCAGAATAGCTCACGAAGAAGGCATTGAAATTTGGGGAACGCACGACAATCTCGACCTTATGATAAATGATATAGAAAAGGCTATTGAGCTTCATAAGATACTCGGAACAAAACTGATGGGTATCGGAGGATTTTCATGTGACACCGTTGAACAGACTAAAGATTTCATTAAGGCTGCCAACAAGATTGGAAAGAGAATCAGCAAAGAAGGAATGAAATTCACATATCACAATCACAGCCATGAGTTTTCACGTTTTCCCAATGGCAAAACACCGATGGAGATGCTTGAAGAAGGCCTTGATCCGGAAACAACTTCTTTTGTTCTTGATACATACTGGGTACAGCACGGTGGAGCTGATATAAGATACTGGATGGAAAGACTGGCTGGAAGAATTGACCTTCTGCATCTTAAGGATATGGGAAAATCACGTGAACCCGATACTCAGTTCATCACTGAAATAGGACATGGAAACCTCTGGTGGGACGGCATTATAGAAACCGCTGAGAAGATTGGTGTTAAGTATTATGTGGTTGAACAGGATGAAACTCCCGGCGATCCGTTTGAATCCATTAAATTCTCATCCGAATATCTCCATGAAAGATATATGAAATAATATGGCGATTGTCACGATAATAGGCTCCGGAATGATGGGATCGGCTTTGGCCTTTCCGGCAAGAGAAAACGGAAATATCGTGAGATTGGTGGGATCACCGCTTGACGATGATATCATCGATTTCTGCCGGAAAAACAAACGACATCCTAAATTCAACCGGGAATTTCCGGACGGTATAGAGTACTATCAGATATCCGAACTAAACAGTGCTCTCTGCGGAAGCGACCTTGTGATAGGCGGAGTCAGCAGTTTTGGCGTAGAGTGGTTTGGAAAAAACATTCTTCCGGTAATTCCTCGGAATGTTCCTGTTCTTACAGTGACCAAAGGCCTGATGGATACAAGAGACGGAAAACTTCTCACATACCCTGAATTGTGGCAAAAAATGGATGAGCGCAACCGTAATGTTTCACTCAATGCTGTAGGCGGTCCATGCACAAGTTATGAGCTGGTACAGCACGACCATACTGAAGTAGCCTTCTGTGGTAAAGATATGGAAGTCTTGGAAATGATAAGAAACATTATGGAAACTGATTATTATCATATCAGTCTTTCCACTGACGTCACAGGAATTGAAAGTGCCGTCGCGCTGAAAAACGCATACGCACTTGCGGTTGCCCTGACCATCGGAGTCAATCAGAAGGAAAGAGGAATCGACAGCGAGCTTCATTTTAACTCACAGGCAGCTGTCTTCGGGCAAAGCATGAAAGAAATGAAGATGCTTCTCGACATTCAGGGAGCAGGCGGACTTGATAATCTTGCAGTAGGTGTCGGAGATCTTTATGTCACAGTATATGGAGGAAGGACTAGGCAGATAGGAATTCTTTTGGGAAGAGGGCTAAACATAGATGAGGCGACGGAGAAACTCGAGGGAGTCACTCTTGAATCTTTGGTCGTGGCCGAACGCGTCGGTAGAGCAGTTAAATGTCTCAGTGAGCGCGGGTTAGCTGATTTGGGGAATTTTCCGCTGCTGATGCATGTGTATTCCATTCTTGTGGAAAGAAGCGCAGTATGCATTCCGTGGGATAGTTTCAGATTCAAAAACGTTTGATAATCCAAATAATTTGATATTTCAAATAAAAATAGGAACGAAGATTATATTTGACTTCGTTCCTATTGTTTTTATGCTTTTTTCAGCTGCTTTTTTATCGCGGCTTTTTTCCGTATGAATGCGAATAGTGCCGTTATACAGAAGAAGGTGAGTTCGACTACTACCACTGCAGCACCTGTCTGAAGGGAGAATATGCATGCAAGGAAAAATCCCGTCACAAAACAAACGGTAGAGATGATTGCGGAGATTATCACCGTCCATTTGAAGCTTGCTGTTATCTGCATAGCTGAAAGAGCAGGGAAAATTATGAGCGCGGAAATCATTATTGATCCCATCATTTTCATTCCAACCACTATTGTAAGTCCCGTAAGAACTGCAAGCATTAGTCCGAACAGATTGGTTTTGATGCCGGCCGCTTTGGAGAAAGATTCATCAAATGTTGTTGCAAAAATCATTTTATAGCTTAGGATGAACCAAATAAGGACTGCGAGTGATAACACAACCGAGATAATGACGTCTTTGGTCGAAATCGATATTATCGAAGATGAGCCGAACAGGGAAGAACAGATATCACCGCTCCTTCCGCCTGTAAGATTGTACATTATCGTTCCCACTGCTACGGATCCCGTTGATACAATGGCACAGGCAGAGTCACCGTTGAGTTTTCCCTGTCTTTTTGACAGTCTGAAAATCAATACTGCCGCAAGAATGACAATCGGTATTGAGATTTCCATGGAATAAGTGCCGCTGACTCCGGCACATGCGGATACTGCTATTGCAAAAAATCCCACGTGAGAGAGGCCGTCGCCGATCATGGAATGCCTTTGAAGAACCAGGCTCACGCCAAGAACGGAAGAGCATATGGAAACCAGTATTCCGACTATCATGGCTCTGATCATTATTGTGATCAAAAAAGTCGAAGAGAACATTTCAGACAGCTGCATTGTGTGTTCCTCCCTCTGTGCTATTTTGTAAATGATGAACATGGCAGTGTGTACAGTCATGCAGTTTGTGATCATATTCTGCATCTTTTTGCTCGTGAATGTAATATTCGTCAGGAGTTCCGAAAAATGAATGCCCTCTGCAGAGCGAGAGTATTTTGTTTGCCTCATGCAGCGCGCATTGAACATCATGCGATACCATGATGATTGTCATGTTTTTTGACTGATTAAGCATTCTTATGCTTGAATACATCTCATGAGCAGCGGAAGGGTCAAGCCCGTTAACAGGTTCATCAAGAAGCAAGATATCGCTTGAAGCGCAAAATGCCCTTGCAAGCAGTACTTTCTGCCTCTGTCCCCCGGATAAAACACTTATGGGTTTGTCAGAGAGGGAGGATATCCCGAGCAGTTCCATAGCTTCATCTGCTTTGTTTTTAGCTTCTTTATTCCAGAACAGGCCAAGTTTGTTCCTGCCTATACATCCTGATATAACGACTTCATACGATGTTGCGGGAAAATCAGACTGGATTATATTTTGCTGCGGAAGATAGCCTATTCCTTTTTTTCTGGCAGTCGGGTCAAGCATCAGCTTCCCTGCGGCAGGCTGAACGTCTCCGATTATTGCTTTTAGAAGTGAACTTTTCCCCGAGCCGTTTTCTCCGATTATACAAAGATAATCACCGTAATCGACTGAGAAATTGAGATTTTCTATGACATTTATCCCTTCATATGCCAGAGTCAGGGATTCTGATTTCAAAATTTCCATTTTTACCTCGCATCATTTGAGCACTTCTTTGAGAACCTTTATGTTATGGTCCATCAGGTCAACGTATGTTATCCCGGAGTTGAAGTCTTCTTCTGTAACATTATGTGCAGAATAAAGAGTTTCAATCCTTGCTCCTGTTTCCTTTGATATGATTTCAGCGGTTTTACCATCAGAAAATTCTATAATGAATATTGTTTTTACATCATTGTTTGCAACATACCTGACAAGTTCATTGACTTTGCTGAGGGTTGGCTCGGTGTTTGAGGTGCATCCGCTGAATGCTGCTTTGAATTTGATTCCGTAATCGACCGAAAGATATTTAAAGGGATATCTGTCTGCCAGTATCACCTCTTTTGTTGCTGATGACAAATCTGAAAACTCTTTGTCCAAGCGGGTGAGCTCTTCTATGTATTTTTCTGCGTTGTCCTCGAAGTAAGAAGAAAATTCTGGAAGAATCCCGGAAATCATTTCAGAAATGCCCCTGACTATGAGTATGGCATTTTTGGGAGATGTCCATATGTGTTCATCGTACTCATCTTCTTCTATTGCTTCATCGAAGGCTTCTTCTTTGTAAAGAACAACTTTATCCATTGCACGGAATGCGGCAGGTTTGGCTTTGTCTGAGTCCATGGTTTCTAAAACATCTTCTACCCATTCATCGCTTTCTCCACCAACATATATTACTGCGATGGCTTTTGACAGAGAAGAAATATCCGACATCGTAACTTCAAAGTCATGTGATTCTTCACCCGGGGCAATAGCCATTTTAACTTGAACCTTGTCACCGCAAACAGCGCGTGAAAAATCATACATTGCAAAATTTGTAGCTACGACTAACGGCCTTTCTGCAGTGGTGACGGGGTGTGAGCATCCTGAAAATATTGACAGAACAATAATGACTATTATTGCACCCGTTATAATCTTTCTATTCATTATCGTTCACCCCTTGATTTCTGCAGTCTTTACACAATCCGTATATAACCGTCTTTGATCTGTCGAGGGAAAAGTCGTGTTCAGACATAAAATGCTCTTCAAGACTTTTTATGAATTTACAGTCTGCATGAAACAGTTTCCCGCATTTGCTGCACATCATATGTATGTGGTCTGCGTCATTACAGTTGTTATATTTGTAACAGGACGAATCATGTGTTCCGGTACCGGACACATATTTTTCAATAATTCCTTCCTCGCAGAGTGATGAAAGAGTTCTGAAAACCGTAGTTTCTCCGGCATCGACCATCCCGAAGATGTCTTTAGCGCTGAAACACGAGTCTTTATGGTTTTCGAAGATTTTCAGAATTTCGTCACGTTGTTTTGTTTTATATATAATCTTTCCCATATTTTACCCTCGCTGTTAAACTGGGGTAGATTATACCACTGTTAAATTTGAAAGTCAATTTCAATTTGACGCTTATTTTGGATTGACTAATAAAGAGTTATATGATACTATTTAAAAAAATAATAACGGGAGGTAATTATGCCGTATATTGAAATTAAAACAAATGTTCCTGTTGATAATGAAAAAGAAATTATTCTGAAATCAAGAATTGCCGATAATCTGGCCTCCAGTTTCAGCGGAAAGACTGAAAAATGGCTTATGGTCAATATATCGGACGATCAGAGAATGTATTTTGGCGGTGCTGATGATCCATGTGCACTAGTGAGTGTTGATCTTCTCGGAAAGCAGCAGGAGGCCGGATATGAACAGATGACAGCGTATACATGTAAACTCATATCCGAAACACTTGGCATCAAAATGGACAGAGTTTACATAAAATATATGGAATATGAACATTGGGGATGGAATGGTTCAAACTTCTGATAATATTTTATTTTTGAACCGAAAATAGTATTTATTCATTGTAAAGTAAGAAAAAATATAGTATAATAAAAGTTGGGATTGTGTTTAATGATAACAATTTATATCATTCTCTCAACACATTATTTTTAAAGAAATACATATATATAAGGAGTTAACAATGGCAGACTACACGACAAAGGATATCCGCAATGTCGTCTTGCTTGGTCATGGTGGATCCGGTAAGACTTCTCTCGTGGAAACAGCTCTCTATCTGACAAAAGCTACGGACAGAATGGGTAAGATTACAGACGGAAACACTGTTTGTGACTATGATCCCGAGGAAATCAAACGTGGATTTTCGCTTAATCTTTCAGTTGCAAACGTACAGTGGAACGGATGTAAAATCAACTTTATTGATACCCCAGGTTTCCTTGATTTCCAGGGAGATGTTTATTCCGGGATTCGTGCAGCTGATGCAGCTATAATCACAGTTGATGCAAAAGCAGGCGTTGAAGTAGGAACAGAGCTTGCATGGGACAAGGCATCTTCTTCAAACATTCCGAAAGCATTCTTTGTAAACAAGTGCGATGACAATGAAGCTCATTTTGACAGAGTTTACAGCATGCTTCATGACCAGTTCGGTTCGTCAGTATGTCCTATTCTCGTTCCTATCAAAAACGGTTCAAATGTTAAGTTCCTCAACCTTATAGAGATGAAGCTCTATTCTTTTGATGCTTCCGGAAAGAGAACAGAATCAGATCTTGATGCAGAGGCAGAAGCTGTTGCAGAACAGTATAAAGAAAACCTCAATGAAGCCCTCGCATCAACAAGCGAAGAACTTCTTGAAAAGTATTTTGAGGAAGGCGATATCAGCCACGAGGATGCAGTTGAAGCACTTCATACCGGAATTGTCGAAAACTCAATAGTTCCAGTATTCAGCGGCAGTGCTACCAACCTTTGGGGCTGCACATTCCTTCTTGACACCATTGCTAATTCTTTCCCGCGTCCTACAGCTAAGAAAGTTGAAAAGGTTATCGCAGGCGATAAATTTGAAGACAAGCCCATTGATCCTGACGGTGAATGCGCTCTGTTTGTTTTCAAAACAATTGCTGACCAGTTTGGTAAGCAGACATACTTCAAAGTAATGAACGGCAAATTAACCAATGACCTGGTTCTTACAAATGCTACCACAGGCTCTTCTGAAAAGATGGCTCACATCTATACGATGCGCGGAAAGAAACAGACAGAAGTCACATCTCTTTGCTGCGGCGACATCGGTATGATTCCGAAACTTGTAAATACAAATACAAACGATACACTTGTTGCAGGTGCTCAGTTCGAATATAAGAAGATCAATTTCCCGCATCCTTATATGACAAAAGCTATTACTCCTGCTGCGAAGGGCGACGAAGATAAGATGTCAACCGGTATAGCAAGACTTCTTGAAGAAGACCCGACTCTGCTTTATGAAAACAACGCTGAAACAAAACAGATGACAATATCCGGAATGGGAGACATGCAGCTTGACGTTGCAGTTTCAAGACTTAAGTCACGCTATGGCACATCTGTTGTACTTGACAACCCGAGAATAGCATACCGTGAAACCATAAAAGGCACTTCTGATGTTGAAGGAAAGCATAAGAAACAGTCTGGTGGTTCAGGACAGTACGGTCATGTTAAAATGAGATTCTCATACGGCGAAGATGAAGGACTTACATTTACACAGTCAGTTGTCGGCGGTACTGTTCCGAAGAACTTCTATCCTGCAGTAGAAAAAGGACTTCTCGAAGCTATGACAAAAGGTGTACTTGCCGGATATCCCGTAGTTCACCTTGCAGCAGACCTTTATGATGGTTCTTATCACCCGGTTGACTCCAACGAAATCTCCTTCAAACTTGCAGCGAGACTTGCGTACAAAGAAGGTCTTCCTAAGGCTAAACCGATTCTTCTCGAACCAGTAGGAACACTTAAAGTTACTATACCCGACAACCTTGTTGGTGATGTAATCGGTGACCTTAACAAGAGGAGAGGTCGTGTTCTCGGTATGAATCCTGCAGAACACAAAAGCGGATATACAGTAGTTGAAGCTGACGTTCCGAAGGGAGAAATGATGGATTACGTTATTGCGCTTCGTGCAATGTCACAGGGCCGCGGATCATTTGATTTCGCAGTAGACCGCTATGAAGAAGTTCCCGGCGCAGTAGCTCAGAAGATTATTGCTGAGTCACATGTAGAAGAGGACTAACAAATTAACAGCTACATAAAAATTACCCCGATTCATAAACGAATCGGGGTATGTTTTTATTTGGTTTGTGTTTCAAATGTATAAGTTTCTGAATAACTGCTGTCGAAACATTTTGGCGTTATATTAATTATGTACTTCGTATTAGGCTTCAGGGCTGTCAGAGTGCACCTGAGCGCATCTGGTGGATCAAGGTCAAGGTTTCGAGAAGGTATGATTCTTTCAAAATCCACTTTCCCGCTTGGGTCAATTGCCTTGACTATGTAACCGTCAATCAGCCTGATATCATCTGCCTGACTGAAATAAATGTCTCCCTTGTATTTGTTTATATCCTGTTTGATGATTGAGATACCAGACAGAGAAATATCGGGTTTTCTTGCATTTAATTCCACATCGTTTTTGACTGCAGCATTAATAAACAGGCCGTTGTGGTCACTCAAAAAATAGCTGTCACTTACTACTGTATCGATGATCTCATATTTTTTTACATTCACAAGTTCTTTGTAAACGAAACAAAAATCTATCGGAAGTCTGTCTGTAGTAACTGAAGTAGGTGAGCTGTGGAATGTGCCTCCGCTCATAGTGTCTTCTGCAAGATATTTTGAGTCATACATCTCGCTCGAATCCACCATGATATGATAAGATTCGCTTCCTTCTGATGTGTTGAAGTCCCCTGTGACAAATACGGGATATCCGAGTGATATGAACCTTTCGCATATGTCACGCATCATTTTCATTTGCACCTTGTTTGATTCCGGGTTTCCAACATCAAGATGTGTATTGATGTGTACATATCTTATGCCAGTTTCTTTGTTTTCGAGTACTATCCATACATAATTGCGTCTCTGTCCCTCCGGGAACAGAGTGTTTTCTTTCATCCAGACGGTTCCAGATGAAATCTCGGTGTATTTTTCACTGTTGTAGTAAATAAAGTTTGCAGGGCAGTGCAATCTGTTGAGTGTTCCTTCAAAATTAAGTCCTACTCGCTTATATTTTTCACCTGTCCTTTTGTCAAATTCCTGTGCCCATCCGGTGGAATTTTCCTGTGTCCCTATGGAGTCAGGATCGTATTCAAACAGTATGGGAATCAGTTGCTTTGCGCGACCTTCGACTGTGTAGCTGAACGGGTCAAGATTGATCGATATGACTTTAACTTCCTGTTCAGTACTTTCACCATTACCGGATCCGAGGACCTTTGAAGGAATAAGATGAACAACAAATGTGAAGATAATGGAAAAGGCGAATGCAATTAATAACAGTTTATTTAGTTTTTTTCGAATAAGCATCATAATCCTACCTCATGGTATCTTCAGGCATCGTCGTTATTTTATACTCATACGGCAATGATTTAGTACCTGCAATTGTGCATCCGTAAAGCTTGACGGTGTAATCTGTATCCGGATCCAGAGCTCCGAATGTAAGATATTTATCTTCCGGTATTTCCTGGTCCAGATTATTGGTCCTAATCATTCTTGAGTCAATCAGTTTTCCGCTTTTATCATATATTTCGCCGATATAATAGAATATGCTTTTTACGTCTGACACCTGGCTGAAGTGCAGTTCATGAACATAAGCTCTGGTAGATGAATCCAGCACCTCTATGTCCAGACTCAGCTTGTGTTCCGCTTCAGCGTTTTTTGCCGCATCATCAAAGTATTTGATATTTGCGGAAACATAAACCGCATTGTGGTCCGAAAGTCCCATGCCCTGCGCATAGGTTTCTATGATATCATATTTATTTACGGTCATGGTGTCTTTTGATACAAAACAGAAGTCTATGGGCCTGCCACCGCTGAGGTCTCTGTACCCCCATCCTCTGTATGACCCTGAAAAAACCGTGTCGCTTGTAAGATACTTCGGATCGCCTACTCCCGGTCTGCTCATCATATTCTGATATGCCTCGCCGCCTTCAGATGTGTTGTAGTCTCCCGTAGCAAAAACAGGCATACCGGCAGCAGCAAACTGTTCCACCATATCAGCCACTATAACCATTTGTTTATAATTCTCTTCTTCGTTATTATATATGGTATGGCAGTTTACATGTGCAAATTTGAATCCGCTTTCCTTATCCCTGAATATCCCCCATGTGACCGTACTTGGATAGTTGCCTGTAAATGTTCTGGCAATGCACCGCGTTTTAGGTCCAAGCCACTGTGTATCCCATTCCAGGCATTCATATCTGTCTGCATTGTAATAGATATAATTTGCCATTATTTTCCGAGATTCCACAAGGCCTTCACCGGATTTTCCTATTCTGCCGTAATTAGGAAAGTATTCCTTAAAAAGCTGCATCCAGGCACTGTATTCAAGACCGTTCTCCTGTGTCCCTATTACGTCGGGATCCATGTCTAAGAACATATTGAGAAGAATAGGCCCCCTTTTTTCTATATCATCCTGATCACAGCAGAGGTTAATGCTGATTACTCTGATTTCCTGTGTCGATTCATCAGCAGGCGCTGCCATAACATTAGACCCTGATGAAAATATCATACACGCAAAACTGATGATAAGGACAAAACAGAATAAAGCAAAAGATATAACGCGTTTGTTGATTGCAGTATTACTCATTGAAGCCCCTCGATATGATGAAGCCCCTCGATATGATATAATATATTATACAATTATTATAGTCAAAAATAACTATTGTTGTCAATATTGTTCAACAAAAAGTAAAGAAAGCAAAAGCGATCGTCAGAAACATGGATACGATCGCTTTTTGCACATTATATTATTATAGTTCATCTATATATCTGCATGCAGCAATAGCCGCAGTAGCACCATCGGAGCAGGCTGTCGTTACCTGTCTTATCGTTTTGCTTCTGCAGTCACCGGCAACGAACAAACCCGGGGTTTTTGTTGTGCAGCTTTCATCGGATTCAAAATAGCCCCAGTTGTTAAGGAGTGCATATTCTTTATATATGTCATTCTCGGGAATCAGTCCGATGGCGACGAAAAGTCCGCTGCAGTTTATATCCTTATCTGATCCTTCAGAATCAGTTATCGTGACACCTGAAAAGACGCCGTCAGCTGTCCGTAATTTTTTGATTTTGACGCCCGTTATACATTCGACATTGTTTTTCTTTGCCAGAACATCCTGGAGTTTCTTTTCTCCGGTTAGATAGTCAAGATCCTGAAGGATTGTGACCTTGGAACTTTTCTCGGAGAGAAGAACGGCTTCCTGAAGAGCTGAATTACCGCCGCCTGCGACGCAGACTTCTTTTCCTTTATAAAAATCCCCATCGCAGATTGCACAAAAAGATAT
>CACXBN010000261.1 GCA_902765885.1 uncultured Ruminococcus sp.
CATGTGGGCCCTTTCAATATGCATATTCCTCATTTCATACGGAAGAATGATCGAGATATATCTTCTGACTTCAGTTTCCCCGATACCGATGGCGGCTGTTATGGCAGACAAAAGAAACATCGGCGGAGGATACCTGAGAAGCTTGGCAGCCCTCGGCCTTCAGGGATTTCTCATCATAGTGTGCGTCGCCATATATTCCGCGCTGGTGCAGGGAATAGTTCTCTCTTCGGATATCTCGGGAGCCGTCTGGACATGTATGGGTTATTCGGTCCTTCTGTGCTTCTGTCTTTTCAAGACCGGAACCCTTGCCAAGAACATAATGGGAACGTATTAGAGGAGGAGTGATTATGGCGTATGTGAAGATCCCGAAGGATCTGACAAAGGTGAAGAACCGTTTCATGTTCGGACTGACGAGAAGGCAGATCGTGTTTTTTCTCTGCGGCGCGGCAGTCGCGCTTCCGCTGTTCTTCATCATAAAGGAATCGGCCGGTGTCATGCCGGCCTCTCTTACCATGATACTTGCGCTTCTGCCTTTCTTTCTTTTTGCCATGTATGAGAGAAACGGAATGTATCTCGAGAACATTATATATGCGGTAATAAGACAGGAGAGGCTGAGGCCGAAAAAGAGAAAGTACGTGCCATCCTGCATTTACGGAAAGGAAAAGAGAAAGCATGACGGAAAAAACAGGGAAAAAATTTGATTTCAGAAGAAAATCGGAGATGAGCGTTCAGGAAACGATCCCCGTGAAGAATATATACGAAAGCGGACTGTGCGCGAAGAGAGGCGGAAAATATTCCGTGACCATAGAATTCGGGGACTGCGGCTATACACTCGCGTCAAGGGAAGGAAAGAGCGGGATCTTTGAGTCTCTCTGCACTCTCATAAACCGCTTTGACCCTGAGGTGTCGGTACAGTTCTCATATGTGAACCTGAGAAGCGGAGATGATTTTGTCCCGGCGATACTTGAGGCGGCCGAAAAGGGAGAGGGCCTTTACAAAGTCAGAAAAGAATATTCGTCCGTGATAAAGGAGAAGACCGAGAGAATGCGGAACGGGATAAGACGGCGAAAATATCTGACTGTCGGAACCGAAGCAAAAAACCCGAAGGATGCGTCAAGTAAACTCCGGATATATGTAAGAGATGTTTTATCGGTCTTTGAAAAAACGGGAACGAACGCGAAGGTGCTTAACGGAGAAGAGCTTGTAAAGCTGTTTTTTGAGATCTTACACCCGGGTACAAACCCGGGTGTAGGCCAGGGTGTGGCCCCGGGTACCAACCCTGGTACAAACCCGGGTGTTAACCCGGGAGGACAGGAAAAGTTTGATTTTTCTTTTGCTTCACTGCCCGAGAGCGGCAGCTCCGTAAAGGACGCATTCTGTCCGTCGTCGCTCGTGTTTGATTCGTCAAGAATTTTCAGAATGGAAGACGATTACTGCGCGGTTTCCTTTCTTCAGATTCTGACATCGGAGCTCTCGGACGGATTCCTTTCGGAACTGAACAGGCTTGAGTGCGAAAGCGTGATATCAATCCACCTCACACCTGTAGACCAGCTCACGGCCATAAATACAGTGAGGGGGAAGATAACGGACATAGACAAGATGAAGATAGACGAGCAGAAAAAAGCGTTCAGGGCGGGATATGATTCGGATATCCTGCCGAGCGATCTTTCGTCATACGGGGATTCGGCAAAAAAGCTTCTCGAAGACCTTCAGTCGAAAAGCGAAAAAATGTTTCTCTTCACGTTTCACATAATGACTGCAGGAAAAACAAAGAAGCAGCTTCAGAAAAACATGGCTGTCCTGAAAGGCGCTGCCCAGAAGTCTGGATGCAGGTTCGTTCCGCTCGACTTCATGCAGGAGGACGGGCTGCTGAGCTCTCTTCCCATGGCCGAGGAGAGGACCGGAATAAGGAGAGGGATGATAACGTCCTCCGTCTCGGCGTTTATGCCTTTTGACGCGGAGGAGATAACGGATACGGGAAAGGGCGCCATGTATTACGGGGAGAATCCGATGACAGGCAGCATTATACTCGCGGACCGGAGAAAGCTTCCGAATCCGAACGGGCTGATACTCGGCTCTCCGG
>CACXBN010000262.1 GCA_902765885.1 uncultured Ruminococcus sp.
CATCTATTATGCCCGCGAATCATGGTACATAAAGATGACAGACGTGCGCGATGACCTTATCAGAAACAACAATACAGTCAACTGGATACCTGAATCAATCGGAAAAGGAAGATTCGGAGACTGGCTTGAAAACGTTCAGGACTGGGCGATCTCCAGAAACCGTTACTGGGGAACTCCTCTCAATATCTGGGAATGCGAATGCGGTCACAGACACTGCGTTGGCAGCATAGCTGAACTTAAGGAAATGTCGGACAACTGTCCCGAAGACATAGAGCTTCACAGACCATACATCGATGCGGTTACGATAAAATGCCCCAAGTGCGGAGGCGAGATGCACAGAGTGCCGGAAGTCATAGACTGCTGGTTCGACTCCGGATCGATGCCGTTCGCACAGCATCACTATCCGTTTGAAAACGAGAAACTGTTCAAATCCCAGTTCCCGGCTGACTTCATTTCCGAGGCTGTCGACCAGACAAGAGGATGGTTCTACTCACTTATGGCGATATCGACCCTCCTCTTCAACTGCGCGCCGTACAAAAACGTTATAGTGCTCGGCCACGTCCAGGACGAAAACGGCCAGAAGATGTCAAAATCCAAAGGCAATGCGGTAGATCCGTTCGAAGCTCTTGAAACATACGGAGCAGACGCAATCCGCTGGTACTTCTATTCCGGAAGCGCTCCGTGGCTGCCCTCGAGATTCAGCGGAAAAGCAGTCCAGGAAGGTCAGAGGAAATTCCTCGGCACGCTCTGGAACACATATGCATTCTATGTTCTGTATGCAGATATAGATTCTTTTGATCCCACGAAATACAATCTTAAAAAATGCGCCCTGACGGTTATGGACAAATATATTCTTTCGGTCCTCAATTCAACCGTCAAGGCAGTAGACAACAACCTTGCAAATTACAGGATCCCCGAAGCGGCAAAGGAACTTTACAAACTGGTCGACGAACTGTCAAACTGGTATGTGCGCAGATGCCGTGAACGCTATTGGGGCACTGAGATGACCGATGACAAGATCGCGGCATACATGACGCTTTACACAGCCCTTGTGACGACCGCAAAGATTGCGGCGCCTATGATCCCGTTCATGGCTGATGAGATCTACAGAAATCTTGTCGGTTCCGTGGACAAGAAGGCTCCCATATCAGTCCATCTCTGCTCATTCCCGAAAGCAGACGAGTCATTTATAGACAAAAAGCTTGAAGACAACATGGACACGGTGGTTGACATAGTTGTTCTCGGAAGAGCCGCAAGAAACGGTTCAGGAATCAAAAACCGTCAGCCTCTGTCGGCTATTTATGTAAGCGGAGTCAAAAAGCTTGACAAATTCTATTCACAGATAGTCGCTGACGAACTCAATGTCAAAGACGTGGTCTTCAAGGATGACCTCTCGGGTCTGTCTTCATATTCCTTCAAACCGAATCTCAAGACAGTTGGACCGAAATACGGAAAACTGCTGAACGGTATAAGAAACACCCTTCAGTCTCCAGACTATGACGGAACGGCTGCCATGGCAGAGCTTACATCAAACGGTTTCATTTCACTGAATATCGACGGAAACGAAGTGAAGCTGGAAGAGGGAGACCTCCTCATTGAAGTCAAGCAGACAGAAGGCTATTTCAGCATGTCGGACCATGGCATCACAGTTGCGCTTGACACGACTCTCACGGATGCTCTTATAAATGAGGGCTTCCTCAGAGAGCTCACGTCAAAAGTGCAGACGATGAGAAAAGAAGCAGACTTCGTAGTCACGGATCACATAAAGGTATACGTATCAGGAAGCGAAAAACTTGAATCGATCCTGGCTTCCGACAGCACGGAATTCATGTCATCAGTACTGTGTGATGAACTGAATTTCGGAACATCGGATGACGGATATACCAAAGAATGGGATATAAACGGAGAGAATGCGACCATAACGGTCCGCAGAATGTGACAACGTCAGAGGTAAAGCCGAAAAAAGGCATTTTTGCTCCATTTGTATAATTAAAGGCTTTATCTCACAAACATGTTGTGAAACATGCCGATAAAAAAATAAAACAAATCTATTGATTTAGACTTTTAGCTTTGTTATAATTTATTAACTTGAAGTGAACCTCTTCCGTTAAAAATACGGGACAGGTTCACTTTGTAAATTAAATCTTATTTGCCACGTTCAGAGGTGTTTTTTATGATCGCACGCGAGGTAACAGTCACCAATAATGTCGGTCTTCATGCAAGACCAGCGACCTTCTTCATTCAGAAGGCAAATTCATACAAGAGTACTGTCTGGGTAGAAAAGGATGACAGAAGAGTCAATGCCAAAAGTCTGCTCGGGGTCCTTTCACTCGGAATAGTAAAAGGAATGACAATTACTCTCATAGCTGACGGAAATGATGCAGCCGATGCAATCGAAGGACTTGCCACACTTATCGAGAGTGGCTTTGCTGAATAATGCGCAAATAAGAAAAACAGGATAATTACTTGAGCGATGGCTGAATTATGCAAACCATCGCTCGATTTGTTGTTAAAGGTATTTAAAGTGGTGGGTTATGGCCGAACTGTCAAAGAACATTGAGCATCTCAGGAACAAGTCCTCGGCTCTTCCGAGGAAGCCCGGTGTTTACATAATGGAAAACGAAAACGGCAAAGTGATATATGTGGGCAAATCCCGTTCTCTCAGAGACAGGGTGTCGCAGTATTTTCACGGGGCCCATGACATCAAGACATCGAAAATGGCTTCCTCCGTTTACGATTTCAGATTCATCGTGTGCGACACGGAAATGGAAGCGCTTGCTCTTGAAAACAGCCTTATAAAACAATACACTCCGAAATACAATATAAAGCTTAAGGATGCGAAATCGTATCCGTATGTTAAAATAGACATAAAATCGGACTGGCCGAGAATAACCATGGACAGAAAGAGAGTCGCGGACGGCTCGCTGTTTTTCGGGCCGTATTCATCCACATCGACAGTATATGATGTCATCGGTCAGGTGGAAAAGACTTTAAAGATACCTTCATGCAAAAGAAAGTTTCCGGAGGACATAGGAAAGGGAAGACCGTGCATTAATTATCAGATCGGAAGATGCATGGGAGTTTGCAGGGGAAATATCGAAAACGCCGAGTACAGACATGCGATCGAAAGAGCAGCGGGTATACTCAGGGGAGAGACGAAAGAGGTCATATCGGGTCTGACTGAAGAGATGCTTCAGGCATCCGATTTGCTGGAATTCGAAAAGGCGGCAAAACTTAGAGATACGATCGACAGCCTGAAAAAATTGGGCGAGACGCAGAAGGCCGTGGGTTCGCCCGATACGGAATGCGACGTCATAGGACTGCATATAACCGGATATGATGACGGAAAGGTCAAATTCAAAGATGCGATCTCCGTATTCTATATAAGGAACGGATATATTGCCGACAGCGAGCAGTTCATTTTCGGGTATGATGAGATAACCGAAAACGAGTCGGAAGACGAGTCGCCCATAGTTTCGTTTATCACTGCTCTGTACCAGTCGAGAGAGTTTATTCCGGGGGAGATCCTTTTGTCGTTCGAGATATCCGACAGCGACTGCAGTCTTCTCGAGGAGTATCTTTCGGGAAGAGCCGGGCACAGAGTCAGGCTGCGCACTCCGAAAAGGGGAGGAGCCAAAAATCTTTGCGAGATGGCCGTGTCGGATGCGGCAAGGCACTCCGAAAATGTGTCGAAACGGGAGCGGGATGACGAGAGGACCCTGGTAGCGCTCGCGTCTCTTCTGAGCCTTGAAACTGTTCCCGAAAGGATCGAGGCATATGATGTTTCGAATCTGGGGAATGAAAACATCATGTGCGGCATGGTCGTGGCCGTCGGAGGAAAACTCAAAAAAAGCGAGTACCGTTCTTTCAACATGAAGACTGTGGACACACAGGATGATTATGCCTCAATGGCCGAAGCCATAAACAGAAGGCTAAAGCACATCGGAGCGGAGAACGATTCGATGAGCGCATATCCGGATCTGATACTGCTTGACGGAGGAGCCGAACATGTCAGTGCCATGCGCAGAATGACGGACATTGACAAATACTCGATTCCGGTCTTCGGCATGGTGAAGGATGAACATCACAAGACCAGGACCCTTGTGAACGAAGAGGGAGAGATAGATCTCTCAAGACGGCAGGATATATTCAGATTCATATATTCGATCCAGGAAGAAGTACACAACTATTCCGTAAAGAGAATGAGCGGGGCAAAGAGAAAAACACTGAAAACTTCATCTCTCGAAAAAATAAAGGGGATAGGAAAAGCAAAAGCAAAGATCCTGCTCGGGCACTTCAAAAACATCGGAAACATAAAAAAAGCAAGCATAAAAGAGCTCAGTGAGGTCAGGGGGATCTCAGCATCTGATGCCGAACAGATACACTCATATTTCAGAACAGAACAGGAGAGCACAAAGAAATGAGAGTCATAACAGGAAGCGCAAGAGGGACAAAACTTAACACTCCCGAAGGGGAAAACACGAGACCTACTACGGACAGAATCAAAGAAGCCCTGTTCTCAATGATCCAGTTCGATATCGAAGGAAGGACGGTCCTTGATCTTTTTGCCGGAAGCGGACAGCTTGCGATAGAAGCGCTTTCAAGAGGAGCTTCGAGAGCGACACTGATCGATTCGTCCAGAGATGCCGTCAATATCATTATCGAAAACGCAAAAAAGACCCACCTGTATGAAAAATGCAGAATATCGGCAGCCGATTACAAATCTTTCATAAGGGGAGCATCGGGAAGAGAAAAATATGATATAATATTCCTTGATCCTCCGTATGCATCCGGTCTGATCCCCGAGGCGCTTGCGGCAATAAGCGAAGGGAACATTGCGTCAGAAGGATCATATATCATCTGTGAAACGGAAAGCACTATTCCGCCGAAGGCAAGCAGACTGAAGAAGGATGCTTCATATGCGGAGAAAATAATAATGGAAGACGTTTTCGGGGGCAGAGAGGAACTCGCCGCAAAATATGAGGTCGTGAAAAGCTCCCTCTACAGCCACACGAGAATTACGGTGCTGACACCGGGAAAGGCCGAGAAGTAACATGAGAAAGAGGACAGCCATAGTAACAGGAAGCTTTGATCCGGTCACGTCGGGACATGAGAATCTCTTCAGACGTGCCGCCGAGATCTTTGACGAAGTATATGCCGTGATCGTGTTCAATACCGAGAAGAAGGAAGGCATGTTTTCACCGGCTGAAAGGCTTCAGTTCCTAAGGAAGACCATTGAAGGCATAAAAGCCGACAACCTTCACGCGGCGCTGCACATAGGACTGACATCGGATGCAGCTCATGAGCTTAACGCGGAATATATAGTCAGGGGAGCAAGGAACTCATCCGATTTCGATTACGAATATGATCTGTCCCTTATAATGAAGAGATTTGACAAAAATCTTGAAACCATTATAATACCGACCGATCCCCGTCTGTCGATGATCAGCTCGACATATGTGAGAGACCTCCTCAAATACGGATGCGACCTTGATGGAGCGGTGCCTGACAGCATAAAAGACATTATGATATCAACATACAGAAACAAATGACCAGATGAACGGAGAGGAAAATGGACAGCAGATATATAAATATTAAAGGTCAGAAATGCCGTCTGATAAAATGCGGAATAGCCGTAGTGGGTTCCGGAGCCGCCGCCCTCAATGCGGCGCTTGAAGTAAAGAGCAACGCAAGATACACCCAGGATGTCCTCCTTGTTACGGAAGGACTTAAGATGGGAACGTCAAGAAACACAGGCTCCGACAAGCAAACTTATTATAAGCTCTCCACATGTATCGAAGCTTCCGATTCGGCAAGGGAGATGGCAGAGGATTATTTTGCCTGCGGATCCATGCACGGCGATCTTGCTCTTGTTGAGGCAGCAGGCTCAGCCAAAGGTTTTTACAAGCTGGTTTCACTGGGTGTGCCTTTTCCGAGCGACATGTACGGAGAATATACGGGATACAGGACTGACCATGATGAAAGAAAAAGGGCGACATCATGCGGTCCGCTGACGTCAAAATACATGTATGAGGCCTTGCTTGAGGCATGCAGACAGAAAAGCGTCCCGATGATTGACGGCTACAGAGCTGTTGAGGTGCTCAAAAAAGACGGGCGTGCAGTTGGGATCGTGTGCCTTTCTGACCGTGAAGTGAGCGAAGAGAATCCGGCCGGCTTGGCAGTTATA
>CACXBN010000263.1 GCA_902765885.1 uncultured Ruminococcus sp.
GCTGTGCGTGTCCGTTGTCGCACTATGCCTGACGGGAACCCTCACAAAGCAGCCGTCACAGGACATACAGTATGTTATGTACCTCGGTACAAACGACAAAGACACGAACGAACCCGTGTGCGGGCCGGATGAAGCCAAAGCGAAAGCTGAAGAGATACTTATAAGACACTTCGGTGGCTACACGATACAGGAAGCTAGCGGCGGATGGGAGGACGGCGGCGTCCGGTATAAGGAATATACCCTCGTCATCTATATCAGCGATACGACGCTTGAAAAAGTCCACGCTGCTGCCGACGACCTTATAAAAGATTTCAGGCAGAGTTCGGTCCTTATTCAGAAAAACATCACAGGCACTGAGTTTTACTCCGGCAGCAATAATTAATGTAGAAAAGGTACGGACTTCATAATAAATGAAAGAACGTCTGAAATTCATCACATCAACCGTTCTTTTCGGATCGGTTGGAATGTTCCTGAGATTCGTGGACATGCCGAGCGAAGCCGTGGCGTTATACCGCGGTATGATCGGAGCCCTGTACATATTCCTGTTTCTCATGGTGACCCGCAGGCCTCCTGATGTGAAGGCTGTCAGAAACAATCTCCCGTGGCTCCTCATTTCGGGAATATGTCTCGGACTGGACTGGATATTTCTCTTTGCGGCTTATGTGAACACGACGGTTGCGCTGGCAAGCCTTTGCGAATATATGGCGCCGATACTGGTCATCATCTTTACGCCTCTTGTCCTGAAGGAAAAACTGGATCTGAGAAAGATTCCCTGCATAATCGCAGCTTTTGCGGGAATAGTACTCGCTTCCGGAGTCATAGGGGGCGGGCTTGTCGGCCCGGTCGGCATTGCTTCGGGTCTGGCAGGGGCCGTCGCTTTTGCGATAATTGTCTTCTGCAACCGCAAGCTGCATGACATATCCGGCTTTGACAGGACTCTTGTTCAGCTTGCAGTCTCGACACTTACGATCCTACCGTATGTTCTTGTGAAAAACGGAGGGCTCCCGATGCCTAAAGATCTTTTGTCCGGCGCCATTATCCTCATGCTCGGCGTTTTGCATACGGGAATTGCATACTGCCTCTATTTCGGAGGCGTGGAAAAACTTCCGGTGCAGTCGGTGGCCATACTCGGATATATTGAACCCGTAGTTTCGATCTTGTGTTCAGCCGTATTTCTTCACGAGAAGCTCGGCTGGTACGGCTGGCTCGGAGCGGCGATGATAATCGCATCCGCCGTTATAAGCGAGATGATACCGCATAAGACCCGGAAAACAATAAAGTGAATTTTCATATGAACATTTGACATCATAATAACGGAGAAAACTGAAAATGATTAAGATATACGGAATGCCGACATGCCCTTACTGTGATTATGTGCACGAACAGATCAAAGGACGGGAAGACGAATTCGAATATATAAACATAGGGGAGAACATAAGAAACATGGGAGCGTTCACGCGCCTTCGGGACAAAAGCCCCGTTTTCGACCACTCAAAGGAGATAGGGGACGTGGGAATTCCCGCGTTCGTATTTGAGGACGGGAGGATATCCCTTGATCCCGCGGATGCCGGACTTATCGAGTACGGCTCCCCCGCGGCATGCTCTCTCGAAGACCACAAAAACGGGAGAAAAGGGTGCTGAGACCCGGTAAAATCAAAACCTATTCAGAGGAGCCGGAAATGAAAAGCAAAATAGAAGAACTCATACTTGACTCTTCATTTGATTACCTTCAGCCGTATTTTTACTCAAACCCTAATGCTCTGAGGTGCGAACTCGGTATCGGCTGCACGAGGGAAGAACATATGCGCACGGCACGAGAGCGGGCAAAGGCTATATATGATATACTTTTCAGAAAGAAGGCCGACGCCATTATTTTCTCCTACTGGATGTATGACTTCTCCGATACCGGGGAGGCCGAGAAAGCGCTGTATGAAGGCGTGGATACCGATGAGATCATCGAAAAACTTGTTTCAAGGGAAGCACAATCCCTGAGATTTCTCTCAAGGTGCATGATGGACTACCGGCATGTAACGGTCAGGGGGCTCGGAACATATGATAATCCTGGAGACCCGGGTTATAACCCGGGTTACGGGCTGACGAGGCGCAATCGCATCGTATGTTATGCGGATGAGAACGAATTTGACGTGCCGGCGCTTCTGGACAAACAGCTGTCTGACAGGACGGACTCCGAAGTCGGTTTAGTCTCGTTTGAGAACGAATGTATCCTCTCCGTATACGATGACCGCGGATGCGACATCGTATTTGCGACACACGAAAAAATGAGAGAATTCTACAGGCCGCTCGAGCCGTATTTTCTCGATTATGACAGAAAAGAAATGAAAAAAAGATATATGGGCGGAAAATGAACGATGATAAACAAAAATCGTTTCAAAAATCTGTCAAAAGGTGTGTTTTGATGATATAATCAGATAGAATATAATTTGACTTCCCCGAGAGCAGATCTATATTATGCGAAAGGAAAAGGAAATTATGGATACAGCAAGCCGGAATACGGAAGAAAAGAAAAAAGGACGGGAAAAGAGAAAAACCTCTCCCGTAGCCGTTGTTTTCTCTGTCATTATAACCATCCTTCTGACAGTCGTCCTTGTGTCTGCAGTCGTGCTGACGGTGGTTCAGCAGCAGGTCGGTGAAAGCAGAATGTCCGATGTCATCGATGAGATGGATTTTTACGATGTCCTAAGGCTTGTGTTCAAGGAAACCGGCAGAGAGACACCCGAAAAATTTATTGAGGACGCCATAAACTCCACGCTCGACACCGACGGCACAATAAATGCAGATGATCTGAGAATGCTCCTCAATGATGAGATAGTCAAGGATTTTGCGAAAGCTACCGCAAATGAGGTCGTGTATGACCTTAAAAACGGAACTTCCCATTCGTATTTTTCCTATGAGAAAGTTGCGGGGGCATTAAACAGCCTCAAAAACAGAATGATGGATATATTCGGCTTCGAATATGAGGATGATGACGATTTCAAGAGGGATGTCGCTGAGATCCTTGAAGTAGCATATGATGAAAACGCCTATACGATATCCGATAGCAGGGCAGAAAACAAGACAGCATTCGACCTTATGGAGGTGCTTCTCTCCGACTGGATACTCGTCGTTCTCTGGTCGGCGTTCATACTTTTCCTCATTATTCTTATCCTTATCAACCTTAAAAAGATCACGGTCGCTCTCTGGTGCATCGGCGTATCCGGAATAGTATCCGGTGTGGCGCTTATTCTCATGAGCCTCGTGTCCACCGGCGCTATTCTCGGAAGCTTCAGATATTCCGAACTGCTTTACTATATTATAAGCTGCCTCAAATTCGCGCTCGGAACTCTTCTCATGGCAGGATGCATATGCGCGGGCATCGGCGCAGTTCTTGTGCTGGTGCTTGTCATAATCAAGCTTGTTTCCGCCCGCAGGAAAAAGGATACGGAAAAATAAGCATATAATCAGAATATATATAAAAGGTCAGCATGCCCAAAAGGTTTAAAGCTTATTTTTTATGTATGAAAAAGCAGTTGCGTGACAGGCGCAGGACGGAAAAGGGAAAATGAAAAAATACAATTTCTACGGGAACGAAACAGCAGACATCAAAGACCGGGACGGTCTGACTCCCGGGGAGTGTTATGATATACTTTCAGATATCTGGTGTCGTGAAACATGCGCGCCCAGAATGAGAGAACGCTGGACAAAAGAGAACAAGACCCTCGGCCAGTGCTCGATAACCGCGTTTCTGATCCAGGACAGGTTTGGCGGGATCGTACGGGGAGTGCCTCTTGATGACGGCAACTATCACTGCTTCAACGAGGTAGGAAAGTACATATTTGATCTGACAAGCGAACAGTTCGGGAACAGAAAGCTGTGCTATGAAAACTGTCCGGTACAGTCAAGGGATACTCATTTCGCAAAAGAAGAAAAAAGGGAAAGATACGAGTATCTGTGCTCGATGTTTGAAAGAAGAGCGCCGCAATTCCGTCCGATGGAAAAAGAAAACATCGAATGCTACGGCAGAATATATGCCGCCGCTTTTTCCGGAGAGCCTTGGAACGATCCCTGGAAAGAAAAGGATGCCGCTGTCCACGTGATGGAACTTCTTGAGTCAAAGCAGTCATACGGCCTTGAATATGTCCTCTCCGGGAAAACAGTCGGATTCATACTCGGAACCTCGATGATGTTTCATTACGGACGCACATTCGAGATAAACGATCTTGCCGTGGATCCCGAATATCAGCACAGAGGGATCGGCGGAAAACTTCTTGAAAAATGTCTTTCGGACCTCAGGGAAAGAGGTTATGCGGGTGTCCACCTTATTACCGCGTCCGCCGGGGATACGGGCGGCGGACTGCTCGAATTCTATAAAAAGCACGGTTTTTCCGAAGAAAACAGAGTTACCCTGATGGGGCTCGAACTTTGACTTTTAACTCAAGGAGGAAGACAATGAAAAAGTTCTCATTGCCATTGGAATCGTACTTATCGTCTTAGGCGTCATATTCATTTTTCTCGGCGTGACATTTATTTATTCGTATTATCATGTCCTTGACGCGTCACACGAGATGCTTCTGAGAATGCAGCAAAGGGCAGTTGTGTGCTTTACAGTAGGTGCCATTTTTGTGGCAGTCGGCGCCGCCTGCCTCATAATTCAGTCAAAAATGTGATAATCAGCGGCATGTCCCGGCAAACAGCC
>CACXBN010000264.1 GCA_902765885.1 uncultured Ruminococcus sp.
CCGGCTCTTTCGAGCGCTACAACGATGCTCTCCGTTGCCTTCGCGGGTATCACCGTTTCGTTTATCCCGCGCATGACTTTGATCTTAAACTCGGCATCCTTCAGTTCTTTCGGGAAACCGTCGAATGCGGTTATGTCTTTGGCCTGTCCGAAGACTTCGAATCTGATCCTTCTCTGCGGAGTATCGGTCTTGCCGAGTTCCCCGCGCATAAACCTGTACATCGCCTGCGGTCCGCAGATGAAATACGTGGTGTCTGCCGAAGAGTATTTCTTAATGAGTTCGGCCGTTATGAATCCCTTTTCTCCCTGCCATCCGGGTTCATCGCCGGATATGACATTGACCACTTTTACTCTCTCACAGTCAAGGCCTTCGAGTTCCTCTTTCAGAAGAATATCGTCGGATGAAACGGAGCCGTAAAGGATTGTGAGGTCAAAATCCATAGTTCCGTGAGCTATCTCTTTTGCCATCGATGCAAACGGGGTGATGCCCACGCCGCCTGCAAGCGCGACTATATGACGCGCATCTCTCAGGGGCTCTGCGTAAAACTGTCCGCAGCCGACAAGAGCCTTGAACCTGTCGCCGACCTTGACGGAATCGTTTATGTAATCGGCTATAAAGCCGTCGCCTCTTGAGCGTCTTACGGTTATCTCGACAAATCCCTTTCCCTCTCTGGCTTCATAGGGAGCGGAGCTTATGGAATAAGGACGTGAAATGATGCTCTTGCCGATTTCAAAATCGATGACCATGTACTGGCCTGCGTAGAAATACGGCAGTTTCTTTCCGTCGGCTCTTTCGAATCTTACTGTCTTCGCTGTTTTTCCCGTCGGTCTTATGTCTGTGACTACCAAGTCCAGTTTGCCCGGATGCCATTCCTTGACGACTTCCGCTATCGGGTCAACTCTGACCGGCTTGTCGGATGCTTTTTCAAATGCATTCAGTCTTGCCTTTGTTACACGGGAGGCACCGCTTACGTCTTTCAGAAAGTTTTTTATCTTCATTTGTTTACGGCCTCCTCTGCTTTCATTGTGTCGAGAACATTCTTTGCGGCTTTTCTTCCGTTCGTTATCTGCGGACCCATGCCGTCACCGGAGATCTGATGGGCGCCAGAGAACTCGAGATGTTCTATGAATTTTTCCTCTTCCGCAGTCTGGAGCCTTGCCACTATGTGGTCTTCCATGGTATGTGCATATCCGTAGATACATCCGTTCCATGCGTTGGTATAGCGGTTCACAGTCATCGGAGTTTCAATGACTATCTCGAGCACATGGTCGAGAAGGTTCACGCCGAAATATTCTGACATGTCGTCGATCATCTGTTTTGCGATTCTGTGCTTAACTTCGTCATATTCTCCGGCCGTCACTTTTGACCAGCCGCTGACCTGAGGAAGCGTTGTCATCGAGAAGGAACATGTTCCCTTCGGAGTGCAGTCCGGATTTGCGAGATTGTGGCATATGCACGTGATGTACTTGTACGGCCCGAGCCCCGCAAGATTTTCGTAGCACTTGTCGGTATCCATGGTGTCGCCGCGGAAAATGCTGTAGTCATGTATGTTGAGCTCCTCTGCGGTCTTGTCGAGTATAAGGATGACAGAGAAAGCGGTAAGGCTGATCCGTCTGCCGTTTACCATTTTTATGGCCTTCTTCGGAACGGCATCGGCCGGTTCTATCATGGAAGTGTAAACTTTGTTCGGGTATGCCGACGATATTACATAATCGGCATAAATCTCGTCCCCTCTTGCGGTTCTTACGCCGTAAGCGCGTCCGTCTTTAACCAAGATCTTGTCGACATGCTGTCTGTATTCGATCTGAACGCCCATCTGCTCTGCTCTTTCAGCCATTTTAAGAGACATTTCGTGGCTGAAATATCTGGGAATATACGAACCGTATCCGACATAGTCAGCCATAAGAACTGCATAAATGGTGAACGGCAGATCGCTGAATCCGCTGCCGACATATATCCAGTATGGGGAGAGCAGATCCACTGCCTTCTGCGGAAGCTCGAATGTGTCGATAACGTCTTTTGTCGAGTACCCCGCGGTTTTGACGAACGCGGCATGTTTCATAAGCATTTTTGCCTTGCTCATCGGGTGTATGGACAGTTCGTTGACTGAATCAAATACCGTGTTGCAGAGGTTTAGAAGTTTCAGGACCTTGTCGTATGTGCCAGGAACTTCATTGTCTATCTCTCTCGCAAATGTTTCGAGTCCCGGATGAAGCGTGACCTCAAGTCCGGGAAGAGATGCGTGATAGGCTTCGGGGACTCTCATCCAGTCTATGTCAACGCCCATGTCATCGAAGAATTTTCCGACTTTGAGCCTGTTGTCTTTTTCGCCTATGCTCATCATTTCATGGAGTGCCGCCTCGATCTCGATGCCGCCGCGCACAAAGCTGGTTGCGATCCCGCCCGGCAGATTGTGGCGTTCCAGCACAAGCACATCCTTGCCTTTGTCGGCAAGCATGAGGGCTGATGAAAGACCGGCGAGCGCTCCGCCGATGACTATTACATCATAATGGTCTTTGTAAAATTTCATTTCGTTGTCCTCTCGTATAATCTGAGAAAAAGGGGCGTCAAAGCGCCCCTTTCGATGTTGTCAGTATCAGAAGAATCTGTCTACAAGCTCGCGTGAGTATTCGGCTGTTTCATCCATATCGCCAAAGCTCATTACTTCGCCTGCGTAATAAGTGTCATACTTGCCCTGCATAGCTTCGACTTTGTCATACCAGCCTGCCGCATAATCATCAGAGAATACATGCGGGAAGTAATATACGCTCCACTCGTTTACAACATTGGATGCGGGATTCTTCATAACCTTCAGATCGTCGAGCACCATCTTTCTGCAGTCCTCATAGCTGATCTCGGGTTTGTCCTTGTGCTTGCGGAGTGCATATGTGGTGATTACCTGATCCTTTGTATCCTTCCAGCGACGGTAGTATACCATGAGGTGTCCGAGCTTTTCGGGTACCATGTTGTCGAATACGTAATAGGAGATTTCAGGATGATCTTCGGGTTTTGTTTCGACTGCAAGAACGTCATAGCGTTCGTAGTCGATCTTTGAGAAGAGAGCCTTTTCGTCTTCTCTTGCGTCAAAATATTCCACCATGCCGACCTGTCCGTCAGCTCTCTTGTTCGGAATATAGAGCGGAGCCGTCACTATGATCTTGTCGTATTCCTCGACCGTGCCGTTGACCGTGACATAAACTTTTCCGTCACGGCGCTCTACCTTTTCGATGTGGCTGTTGAGTCTTGCCGGGTTCTTGAGGTGGTCATTGAGGCTTTCCCAGATGAACTGTGTTCCGTTTTTCCATGTCCAGAGGTTGACTTTTACGAAGTTCATGGTCGTCTGGAAGTCAAGATATTTGAGAACGTACGCTGCGGGGATCTCGTCGAAGTATCCGTATCCGAATGATGTATACGGACCGATCCAGATGTCCTGTGTGAGCTCAACGCCGTTCAGCTCGCAGAATTTCTTGAACGGAAGCGCAAGGTCTTTCAGATTCGGGTTGACTCCGCTTATCTTCTCTCTCTTTGCGCTTGCCTGTGAATATCCGTCATATTTGCCTTCGGCAACGCCTCTGTGACCGTTGACGTCATATCCCTTGTATTTTGTTTCGAGTATCTCGCCGAGTTTCTTCACCTGCTTCTTCATTTTCAGAAGGCGCGGGATCTTGAGAATGTTCTTCTTGGGTTCGAACGGTTCGATTACGTTTCCGTTTTTGTCTTTGTAATTTCTGTTGAGTTTCGGACCGTCATGGGTTATTCCGCAGAATTCTTCAACGTCGTGAACAGCATAATATGACGGAACGCCCATGATCGCACCCATCTCATAACGTCTGCCGTTATAGTGGGGTGACCAGCATTTGCCTCCTACTCTGTCCAGTCTTTCAAGAATGGTATAATTGTTGTATCCCTTCTGTTCGAGATACATACCTGCAGACAGACCGGCAGGGCCGCCGCCAACGATGCAGATTCGGATATTTTTATCCATGGATTTAATCCCCTCTCTGTGTGTGGAATTTAAACTTATAATATGGGGCTTCAGCGAGCCCCGATCACTTGTACATTATACAATTTGACCGTTCAAAAATCAACAGATAATGTAATTTTCTACAATTTTTTGCACAAAATCGCTATTATTTTGCCCTGCGGTATGATATAATCACCATGGTTCAGGTCTGACTTTTTTTAATGCCACAGCCGAAATCCACAACAAAAACGTAGTCGCGAGGCTTGATTCACATGAGATTTGATGGTTTTTATAAAATGCTGGAGTACCACGCGTCCCTGCGTCCGGATGCCGCCGCCCTTCTTTATGAGTCGGACGGGAAGAAAGTTTCGGTATCATATTCTTCCCTTCTTGCATCCGTAAGCAGAAGGACCGAAGAGCTGAAGCAGTACGGCAAAACGGCTCTCGGAATAATATGCGACGGGACTATCGAATCGGTAATCGAGATCTTCGCATCAGTTGAGGCAGGCATGCAGACCGTAATGCTTGACGATAACGTTACTCCCGAAATCCTGAGGCTCACGGATGTCGACATGCTGTGGGGAGACGATGAGATAAAGGACGAGATGGCACCTTATCTTTCGGACGGCCTTCCGTCGCCCGGATCCGGAAAAGGAAAGATACTGTTTTTTACTTCCGGCACCACATCGAAAAACAAAGCCGTGGAACTGACTGAAAAAAGCCTGTGCTCAAGCGCTTACAATGGTTCCGCGCTCCTGCCGCTCTCGGAAGACGACATCCTCATGTGCATGCTTCCCCTCGCCCATGTCTTCGGGTTCGTGTGCGGCCTCCTATGGGGGCTTTCATCCGGCGCATGTGTAGCGCTCGGCAGAGGAGCAAGACACTATTTCGACGATCTGTCGTTTTTCCGTCCCACTGCCCTGTCGGCGGTGCCGCTTCTGGCGGGTTTTCTTATCCAGAGGAAACTCTTCAATCCCGAGCTGAAGCTCGTTCTTATCGGCGCGGGAGAATGTCCGGAGACCATACCTTCATATCTGAAACAGGCCGGAATAAGGCTGAGTTTCGGATACGGGCTCACCGAGACCTCATCCGGTGTGGCTCTCTCGCTCGGAGACGACCCATATTCCATGACGGTTTGTCCGGATGACGAAATATCGATAGCGGACGACGGTGAAATACTCATAAAAGCGCCCACATGCATGATGCAGGGATATTACAAAGACCCCGGCTCCACCGAAAAAGTCCTCCGCGGCGGAATTCTTCACACGGGAGACCTCGGGGAGATCGACCGGGAAGGCAGACTCAGGGTAACGGGACGCAAAAAGGAGATCCTCGTTCTCGGTGACGGCACAAAGATATTTATTCCGGAATACGAAAGCTCCCTTGGCGCAGCTCTCGCGGGATATGACTACGCGGTGATATCGGAAGGCGGATTTCCGTGCCTTGTCGTGTCAGGAGATGAACAGAAAAAAGAAATCATCTCAGACCTGCTCTCTCCCGTTATGAAAGGCTACCCTTACGGGAAGCAGATAAAAAAATATTTCTTCATAGACCGTCCCATACCGCGCACTCAGACAGGCAAAGTGAAAAGATGGGAGATCTACGATATAATAAAAAACCAGAAAAACATCTGAGAGGTAAACTTACATGACCAGAAAAGAAATTTTTGACAAGACGATTGAAGTTGTACATGAATGCGTTCCCGAGACCGAAGAACAGGAACTCAGGGAAGACACAGTCATAAACACAGATACAGCGATAGACTCCATGGGGTTCACTCTCATAATCTGCCGTCTTGAGGCAACGTTCGGCGTGAAGATACCGGACCGTCAGTGGCAGAAGCTCTATACCGTGGGCGATGTGGTGACGGCAATAGAAAAAAGACTCAAACAGTGATGGAAACATATATAACCGTTCACAAGATCCTGTCGTCGGATGCTGACATGCACAGAAGGCTGAGGCTCTCGAGGCTCTTCACCTTTCTTCAGGAAGCGGCTATAGCCCATACCGAAATACTCGGTGCAGGACGTGAAAAGACACTTGACAGGGGATATCTGTGGGTAATAACACTGCAGGAAGCTCATATAAAAAGGCTTCCGGTCTACGATGAAAGGGTGACTCTCGAATCTCTCCCCGGGGAGATGATGCACGCTTTCTATCCGAGGCACTACCGGCTTCTCGATGAAGCGGGATGCGAGATAATCACAGCCGATGCGCTCTGGGCGCTCATGGACAAAGAGAAAAGGAACATAGTGTTTCCGGATGAGTCCGGAGTTTTTGTGGAAGGGGGCAGCTGTCCCTGGGAGCACGTCATGCCGTCCCCGCCTCCCCTTCTGAAACAAGGGAAAACGATAAGTTACATTCCGCCGTACAGCTATACGGACCTCAACGGTCACATGAACAACACCCGGTATTTCGATCTGGCCGAGGACATCATGTCCCCTCGTAAAAGGGACTCGGAGATCAGGGAAATAAAGTGCGAATACCGCGCAGAGGCCGTCCCGGGCGAACCATTCGAGCTTCAGACGGAAGAGAGGGACGATCTATTCCTGATGTCGGGAACCGGAAAGAAAAAACTCTTCAGAATATCGATGAAATATTCCCTTTAACATGGTCTCGACATGATTTTTCATACATTACATATATCCCGAGGCGGTTTCTTTTGTTTTCCCACTTGAAATCACGGAAAAAATATTATAGAATAGGTCAGATATAATTTAATCACTCCAGGAAAGGAGATTAACCTACAGGTTAACACAATAATATGGTAGTAGCTGGAAATTTTAAAAACGGCGTTACATTCGACATGGATGGCAACGTAATGCAGGTGATTGAGTTTCAGCATGTAAAACCGGGCAAGGGCGCAGCATTTGTCCGTACAAAGATGAGAAACGTCATCACAGGTGCCGTTGTCGAAACATCGTTCTCTCCGAATGACAAATTCAATGAAGCGCGCATCGACCGCAAGGACATGCAGTATCTTTACAATGACGGAGATCTTTACTATTTCATGGATATGGAAACATATGAACAGATCCCGATCAGCAAAGACGTCATTTCCGACAGCTTCAAGTTCGTCAAGGAAGAGATGATATGCAAGATAAATTCATATATGGGAAATGTATTTGCAGTTGAACCCCCGATGTTCGTAGAACTCGAGGTTGTAGATTGTGAACCGGGCATCCGCGGCAACACAGCCACAGGTGCGACAAAGACAGCAACCGTCGAAACAGGCGCTACTGTCAGAGTTCCTCTCTTCATTGAGACAGGCGAACGCATCAGAATCGATACAAGAACAAGCGAATATATCGAAAGAGCATAAGCAATTATGAGAATCAGGAGGGCTTAATCATGAAACCAAAAGAAAAAGTAGCATATGTCAAAGGGCTGATTGAAGGACTGGATTTCGATACAAATTCCAGTGAAGGCAAGATCATCAGCGCTCTTGTCGATCTCTGCGAAGAGCTCGCATCCGGTGTTGAGTCTTTGAGAGATGATGTGGACACAGCTTTTGATTATCTCGATGAACTCGACGAAGATCTCGGTTCCGTTGAGGAACTTGTATATGATCTCGATGAAGATGATGAAGATGAGCCCTGCTGCGACTGCCATCCGCACCATCATCCGCATCATCACCATCATTTCCACGATGACGACGAAGACTATTATGACGACGACGATGAGTGGGAAGACGAAGATGAGGACAACCTCGACGACGAATGGGAAGACGAGGATGAAGAAGAGGACGACGAAGTTTATGTTGCTCTCTGCCCGAAATGCGGAAAAAAGGTATATTTTGACGATTCCGATGATCCGGAAGATGTTGTCTGCCCGAATTGCGGAAATCATCTCGTAGAGGATGACGAAGAAAATCCCGATTCCGAGGAATAAGGAATCCACTTAAAACAATCAAAAAAGGGAGACGTTTTTAATGTCTCCTTTTTTCACGCGGATCGCACCGCCTGACACAAAGAAAAGTCGTCATTTCCGCAATACATGAACACAGCCCGGCACAAACATGCCTGGCTCTCTTTTATTATACAGCTTATAAAGCGAACTGCTTTGCAAATTTTTCGTATTCGGCTTTGAACTTCTCTGATTCTCTCTCCTTGAGTGAATCGACATATTCATGTGTCTGGAACGCGTTGAGCGAAAGCTCGATCAGCGCGACCGCAATGTTTGAACAGTGATCCGAGACTCTTTCGCAGTTTGTTATCACATCATTGAACACAAATCCGGTGGCTATCGTGCACTCACCCTTCTGGAGCCTGTCGACATGGTTGATCTTCAACCTGTCACACAGATCGTCGATAACTTCCTCCAGAGGCTCGACTTTCGCCGCGAGCTCAAGGTCATCGTTCTTGAAAGCCGTCACCGCCATGTTGATAACAGTCGATACGGCGCTGCTGAGTACATTGAATTCATGTCTTGCCTTTTCGGAGAATTTTTCGCCTTTTTCGTAAAGTTCCTTTGCACTTTGAGCAAGGTTTAAGGCATGGTCCGAAATTCTTTCAAAATCGGAGATCGTATGAAGATACTCACTTACCTTTTCATTCTGCTGGGCTGTCATTTCATGTCCGGTCAGCTTGACGAGGTACGTCCCAAGACTGTCTTCGTACACATCCACCGATTTTTCCATCTCTTCAACTCTGGCAAAGGCTTTCTCGGAATATTCCGAGAAGAGATAGACAGCTTCCTTGAATGCTTCCTCTGAAATATCAGCCATCTCGTTCACCGTGATGCTGGACTGTTCGATGGCAAGCGCGGGGTGCGCAATGAATCTTTCCTCAAGACGCACACCGGGATCTTTTGCATCTGATTTCTTCTCCGGCACAATGGCTGTGACTACCGCTTCGATGACGTCGATAAGAGGAATGAGGATGACCACCATAATAAGTCTGATGATAGTGTTGACACCAGCTATCGAGAAAGGATTCATTACGGTAGATGTGAATCCGAATGAGAAGATCGCATTGAATATGTAGAACAGGCACGCGCATATGATCATGCCGAATCCCGTGGCTATCGGGTAAACAAGAGCCGTTCTTCTTCCCTTCGGGTTTGCGCCGATGGCTGCAAACAGAACCGGGGCAGAAGCGCCGAATGAAATACCGAGAAGGATCGGGAATGCAGCATCAAATGTCATGGCTCCCGTAAAACTCAGCGCCTGAACAATACCTACAGCGGCGGATGCCGACTGAAGAACAGCAGTGAAAACGGTTCCGACAATGATGCCGAGGAACGGGTTCTCCATACTTGTCATGGCGGAGCGGAACCATTCCATGTTTCCGAGTTCGCTGACGGATGAGGACATCGTGCTCATGCCGAACATAAGAACGGCAAATCCCATGAGGATGTCACCTATATATTTGGTTATCTGTTTTTTCGTGAACATGCGGAGCACGATTCCGACAACGGCAACTATACCCGTCAGAGTAGCCGTCGAGATGATCTTTGCGATTCCGCTTGATCCGTCGAGATAGCTGAGACAGATGACCCAGCCCGTGATGCTCGTTCCGAGGATCGCTCCGAGAATAACGCTTATTCCCTGCTTGACCTTCATCATTCCCGAGTTCACGAAACCGACCGTCATGACAGCCGTAGCGCAGGAAGACTGAATCGCAGCCGTGACACCCGTACCGAGAAGGACTCCTTTTAATGTGGTGCCTGACAATTTGTAAAGAATAGGTTCAAGCTTGTTTCCGGACAGTTTCTTTAAGCTGTCTCCCATGATGCTCATTCCGAACAGGAAAAGAGCTACTCCGCTCAGAAGTAGTATAATCTCGGAAAATCCCATATTTCCCCCGATAATATTATTTCTTTTTAAATATTATAATGTCCGTGAAGTTAAATCATCCACCGGTACAAAGTAAAATCTCTGTAAAATCTGTTTTAAAATGCCCTCTCTTGTGCTATTATTCTCATGAAAGGAGCGTGATTATATGGTTTATCTTCTTGAAGACGACGACAGCATCAGAAAGCTCGTCGTTTATGCCCTGAGGAGCCAGGGATTCGATGCGGAAGGATACGAGAAGCCGTCTCTTTTCTGGAAAGCGGTAAACTCCCGCCTCCCTTCCCTTGTCCTTCTTGATATCATGCTTCCGGAAGAGGACGGCATTTCCGTTCTCCGAAAACTGAAAGAAAGCAGCCTGACAAAAAAGATACCCGTAATCATGCTCACTGCTAAATCATCGGAATATGAAAAAGTCGAAGGCCTTGATGCGGGAGCTGATGACTATATAGTTAAGCCGTTCGGCATAATGGAGCTGACTGC
>CACXBN010000265.1 GCA_902765885.1 uncultured Ruminococcus sp.
ACGGTTCACCCGCATAAAGCACGCCGGAACGAACATTTCCGGTACATTTTTTTCTTCAAGCGCATACCTTAGGGATTTTTGTGAATGACTGCTTTAAGAAACTACTACATAAGTTTAGAAGAAAACGGCGAAGCAGACGAGATTTTTCAAATTACTGTGATGCAGGGATTTACAACACCCTGCAAGCCCTAAAGGTATGCCCGGTAGGCACAACGAAAAAGGGCAAGCCACTCAGGCTCACCCTCGATATTTTAATCAAAATTTGATTTCTCAAAAAGACATAAACACGAGTACGCTTTCAGCACTCGACCGTCGCTTATGGTTTGTGTTAGTGACAACTATGAGTGTCACCGTCGTAAAAAGGGAGTTTGATAAAAAATCCCTAAGGTATGCGATTTGCGACTTTCAGTGCGCAAAGGTACACATTTTTTCCGAACCGCCACCCATTTCCTCCAAAAAATTTAGCAATTTTCACAATAACCCCAACTATTGCTCCAAACATTCACCACAACATTCACCACAACATTCACCACAAGCAAAACACGATACGCCCCTCAAGAGCCGTTCCACATTATAATATTATGCCACGAGCCACGCTTTCACTATCCGAGCATCAGCAAAATCACTAACGCCGGAATGCTCCACGGGCTGCTGGTTTTGAGTCTCATTGAGATTTTGTGAGTGTGTAATCGCACTGATATAAAGTGTATTACACACTATTATTTTTATCATAGACCTTTAATCAATATCATCAAATCTCAATTTCAGTTGACAGAATTTGCCATTTTTCTGTCAACAATATTTTGTGCTAATTTTGCGAATGGCTGGTTTGCCTAGGGAAGGGGAAAACTGGTGTTGGGATGGAGAAAAAATCCCCCAATAACCCTTAGAAAATGACATTACCTTTGCACCGCAACAAAATTAGCGATAGGTGGTATTATGCGAATTCTCGCATAACAATACAAATCCGCTACAAAGTTAGTTTATTTTATCAAAACATCAAAAAAATGGCAACTACAAGATTCACATTATCAAAACGAAACAAAACTGGCACAAAAGCCGAGTTGAAGATGCGTTTCAGCTATAAACGAAGTCGCACATTTAGGTTAAACACAAATATTTATGTTCCAGTGGATGCTTGAAGTGAAACAAAGGGCAAACTGGTCATACCCAGGTCACACACCAAGACACAAATTATGCTCCAAGAGCTCCAGGCAAAGGTCGATGCTCTGAGCAATCATTTGAAGGCTGAGGCTATTAAAGCGCCATCCGATGCTGATGGAACTTATTGGGCAGGTGTCGTTCTCGCTTTCCACGGCATCAAACCAAAGGATTCTACTATTGCCGAGGTTGCGGCACCTTCTGCTGCAGTGGACGAATTATTTGGTCAATTCATTGAACTTTTATATAAAAATGAGAAGTCAAAGCGACAGATGGAAACGTCCTGGAACGTGCTCAAGAGATTTGCCCGATATAAAAAGATGGATATCGCTCTTGAAGATTGGGACGACGTCCTGTTAGAGGAGCTTGAAGAGTTTCTGCGCATTGAATACACGTTCTTCAACGAAAAGGGCGAATGCATGCGCAAGTGGAAGTATCTTTACGAGTGCAAGTCTGAACTGCGCGCTAAGCGTCGACGAGGTGAGAATAAAATATTCTCAGTGATGAAAAAGATCCGAACATTTTTCAATTGGTGCGTCCTCACTGAAAGACTAGAGAAGAGTCCCTTTGCGAAACATAAACTCGAGCAGCCGGTCTATGGCACACCATATTATATGACAAAGGACAAGCTCACAAAATTGTACGAATTTGATTTTGCTAGTCGACCAAAGCTTGCAATTCAACGCGACATCTTCGTGCTTCAAAGCACATTAGGGATGCGTGTAGGCGACTTCTACTCACTCACCAGAGCCAACATCGTTGGCAACGCCATTGAGTACATCGCATCTAAAACACTTAATGACGCGGGTGGAGTGGTTAGAGTCTCCCCTTACGGCCAGAGCCAAAGAAATCATTGAGCGTTATCATAAATCTGAAGGGCAAATCGGGCTGATGCCGTTCATTTCCGAGCAAAAATACAACAAGGCAATTAAAGAGATGCTGAGAATTGCTGGAATAGACCGAGTGGTCACCGTACTCAATCCTACAACTCGCCTTGAAGAACAACGTCCCATAAATGAAGTTGCCAGTAGCCACATGGCTAGACGATATTTTATCGGCAACCTGTATGCTAAGGTACAGGACCCCGCACTTATTTCATCAATGACGGGTCATAGCCCCGGAAGCCGTGCGTTCGAGAGATACCGAGCCATACACGACGAGATTAAAATACCAATCCTGAAGATTTTTGACTAATCCGCTTGCTCATCAATAGATTAATATTGTGGGGAGGAACACGTTACTAAAAACCGCGTGTACTCCCCTAATTTTGTTTTTCGCAATTCTCTCACCTTGCAGCCGATTTTGGGATGACCTTCAATCTCGATAGGCAAGATTCCAAGTGGTGGAGAATGGTTTTAATTATGCTTTAAAATCCCCCAATCGAAGTCAAATATCCACTTTATCTTTGCAGCGAAAATGAGCGATTTTATGAACATAATGGAAGAACTCGCATCGATGGTTGCCGACAAGGTGGTTGATGTACTCGAGGAAAGAGGCTTGGTCATGGCTGCTGATGCGTCTTGCGCAAAGGACGTAATGCAGCAAGCCGCTAGTATCTACTCGATAGATGATGTGTGCCAGCAGCTGAAAATTTCTAAGGCCACGCTCAAGCGCCATCGCAATCTCGGTTACATAACGCCAACCCGCTACGTTGGTCGATCACCGAGATTTACCGAAGAGGACATAGCGAGTTATTTGGCCCGATTCAAGTCGGATTGCAGGTCTGGTCTGTAAGGTCAGCTATACTCCGTTGCACCTTCTTCTTTGCCTGAGTTCGCTTCTTCATGCTGTGATAGATGGCAGTGAGTTCTTCCTGATAGACTTTGATCCTGATACCCTCTGGATGTCGAAGAAACAGTAAATATACTGCTTTGGGGAGAGGTGGCATATCAATCATCTTTTTGCCTTACTCTTTTTTCTCTTTCTTGACATTGTAACACTACTATTAAAATTTTATTTTCGTAAAAACTCCGACGAAGCTCCAGCTAGCTGACCAAAGCACAAAAAATGAAAAGGTGATCAACAATGGTCTCTTGCTGGATAAGTAAGAGTAACTCTTACTATAAATTACAAAGATACTATTTTTTTTGAACCATTTGGCGTTTTCATCATATTGTTGAAAACTTTTTGGGCCATCCAGCAGTATAGATTAGTTCTTTGGAGTCAATATATCGTTTTGAAATAATGGAAACGCAGCTGAGATGTTAATCATAACCTTATGTATGACAATGTTTTATCAATTATTTCAAGCCTTATTTTCGTCGATAGGTGAAGATGAGGCAAAGCAACAGGGTAATGTTTTTGCTAGTTTACCTGTTGTTCAGTACAGAAAGAGTGAATCTCGTTTAGGGCCCAAGATTGATCTGGAAGAAGATATTCGTAGGTTACAGGATTCACTCTATGATGGCAGGCCTTTTTCTCCTGGTTTTTGCATGCAAATGAAACTACAAGAGTTGGCTG
>CACXBN010000266.1 GCA_902765885.1 uncultured Ruminococcus sp.
CACCAATAACCTCCTGCTCTGGGTTGCAGCAGTATCCCTCGTGGTAGGCGGTATCGGAGTTATGAATATCATGCTCGTTTCCGTCACTGAGCGAACCAGCGAGATCGGACTGAAAAAAGCTCTTGGCGCGAGAAAGAACCGTATTCTGACGCAGTTCCTGACCGAATCCGCTGTGTTGACCTCCCTGGGCGGCATCCTGGGTGTCATCGCCGGTATTATTCTGTCATGGGTCATCTCGCGGATGAGCGGCACACCTGTTGCCATCAGCATTCCGATTATCATCGGTGCCGTGGTTTTCTCCATGGCAGTCGGCATCCTCTTCGGGCTCCTGCCATCCGTTAAGGCAGCCAACCTCGACCCCATTGAGGCACTGCGAAGAGAATAAAAAAACTACCGTCAAGATACGGTAGAGATTAAGAAAAAGTAAAAACGCGGAAGAGCCAGAAACGGTTCCTTCCGCGTCTATTTTTTTAATGATTTTCTATATGTTTTATATCGGATAACCGTTTTACCCTGTTCCAGATAGATCTTCCGATCCTCCAGAGACATCAGCCGGTAAACCCGCAGCAGATCCTCTTCTGTATCATCACGCGTATTCACGGTAGGGTGTGAGAGCAGGAAGTCCACGGTAACATCGAAATAATCTGCAATTGCAACCAACGTATCATAATCCGGAGTGCTCGTGCCCTGCACATAACCGCCGAGCGTCGAAGCGGGAATTCTCAGTTCAAAAGCCAATTGCCTTTGTGTCAGCTCTCTCTCATCAATCAGCATACGCAGCTTTTCCCAAAAAGCCATACGCATTCACTCCCAAATCAAGGTTATTATAAAAGTGAAAAGTTATTTATTACCACTCTATTTTACCTGCAAAAACGGAGCCAATGCAGAAAATGCCGGATAATCGTTGAGAAAACGAGATATACGGATTTTTAGGATATATGAATGATACAGATCGTGTTTGTAAAAACATACAAAGTGATATAAAATATCGGACATTAGCTTATCATATGATAATGCCGCCACTGCCGTCAGATGGTAAAATCAATAATCATGATGCCGTATTTAGTCTAAATAACAATGATAAGCCAGCGGAAGCTAGCGTGTAGAAGGTACGCAGGATGACGACCAGAGAATTATACACTAAGTTTTATCCGATACAGGATAAGGGATTACGAAAAAAGATTATCGGTCTCACAAGTGAGAGAATACTGAATAAAAACGAGATTGTAATCAAACAAGGTGAAACAGATAAGAGTATTTTCTTCCTGAAAACAGGTGTGGTAACTGCCTATGAAATCAATCCGAACGGAAAGGTACTTTGTCTGGGCATTTACCATGAACCGGGCGATATATTGGCGGGAGGATTGGGACCAGAAAATCCCTACAGTCCTGTGAATGTTGCAACGAAGACCCACTGTGAAGTCTTTTGCATACCCATGAAAGAAATCAGTAAACTCCTGGAGGAATACCCGGAGACGATGCTTGCTTTTTATAATCAGATTCTGCTTAGGGAATATGAGAGGCAGTGGCAGGTCAAAAACATGTTGTATATCGAATCGGCAGAGGAAAGGTACCGGTGGTTTTTGAGGAACTATCCTGGTGTGATCGACAGAATCAGCCATGAAATCATTGCTTCCTTCCTGAGGATGTCGCCCGTGACACTGAGCAGAGTGCGAAAAAATGTCGGATTATAAAAAGTAGAGAGAGAAAGCCCTCTCTGGCAGAGTGCCGGAGAGGGCTTTGATTTACTTTTGGATTTTGATTAAGACATTTTGTTTAAATCCAAATACTTCTAGCTTTTCGTTATATTCTGTTCTGTTTTCCGATAATGAAGACCTTAATCCGGCAGGGTTTCGCGAGATAGCCAATTCGTCTGTGATAAAATGAATGATAATATCTTGCAGCAAAGGAAAGTTGATATATCCACGTTTTGATTCGGATATGTATTCAAAATCAGAATATCTTTTCATTTTCGACGACATTATGGCTGGGAACGACCGGCATTTTGGATCCGCAAGAATATAATCGATTAACTCCAACACGGCTTCTGATAACACCTGAGACTCGCAGCGAAAAGGTCTATATAAAAATTCCTCCCCAACAATAAACGAACTATAGGATGCTTGGAGAATATCAACCAGCTTTTCTGTAAAAAGAATTCTATACCACATCTTTTTAGGCATCAACCCGCGCTGAGGTGTGTGTTCATAAAGCTTTTGGGTTAATGCAAGAAGTTCGAGACCTGTAATATCTATGATATCTTTCTGTAATGCAAAGTCTTCCGGATTAGGTGAGCGGGGGTCTTCTATAGTTCTTTGGGGAGTATCCTCATCTCCGTTGTCTGGTGTGTCTATTGGGATAGGTGGCTCTTTATAATAAACAATGAGATCGTCTTCCTTTATTAAAACTTGCTTTCCATGGGTTGAAATCTCAACTACAAACCAAGTCACTTCATTCTTCCCCAATATAGTTTTTATAACATTGTATACCTTATCGGTCGATAATACTATATCGGATGGCATCCAGGTCCTGTGATATTTGCTCTTTGATTCGCTCGGGGATGACAATTCATAAATCTGGATATCCGGCGATTTTATCCGAACTTCTACACTATTCGCATAATAATTCTTTCTTACATTGCGTACATGATAGGATAATCGCTGAACAAAGAAAGGAATAAAAGGCCCTTTATCCGGACGATATGCATGAATCGCTTTCGGAAAGACATCAATAAACATATCAGTCAGAAACTGATCTTTCTGTACGTGAAGCTTTCCGGTTTTATTATCTTTCTCTTTGTATTCATTAGAAAGAGTGGTGAAACGGAATTGCCTAAGTTTTTCGTAATTGAACATATAGTCGCGAATGTTCCACATATCGATCCAGAGCTGCTCAAAAACCTTAATAGCTTCTGTGTGATAATCACGTAAGTCGTAGTATCTATGTGCAGCTTCTTCGATTCTTTGAAATAACTGCAGAATCGTTTCATTAGTCATTAGTTTTCCTCGTGAGTTTACCTTTCAAACTGATCATCATCACGTGAAACATGGTTGATTCGATTTTTAAAGTGACTTAATTCATTCAAAACTTCTGTTTCTTTTGAATGGTTCATATCAATAAATGTGTTTATGACAGACTGAATGGCGGGCAATGGATCTGCAATCTCGCTTTTGGCCAGAGTGTTTACAATCTGGTTCATTAAAAACAATGGTGTAATATCATAAATCTTTTTCCGTGCATTTTTGCGAGAGGTGTTGTTGTCAAATAATTCTTCTGCATAACAGAGATATTCTATTGACGCCCCTTTGAATTGATATGCATAGTTTAATGCCATTATTTCGATGATCGATGTTGTTTTTCTGTTA
>CACXBN010000267.1 GCA_902765885.1 uncultured Ruminococcus sp.
CGATATGCATTGTCAATAATCCAAAAAAGACAGGGTTCCAGCTAGCGATCCGTAAGCGGTGGCATAAATTTACGGCCGCCGGAGGAACGACGACAGAGTCTAGTTATGATGGTGCCTATTTTACTGCCATGATGGTGCAGATCGTCAAAGATGCGTCGACCGGTGAAGAGATCAGCAGACATGATTTCGGAAGTACTTTTGAGTGGCATTATGACGGTAACACCGACTTTAAATATAAAGATCAGGGGAAAGAATCAAATATATCAATTCGATATCAAAACGGTAATTGGCTTGTAGTTATACCGGAAGGTCAGGGAAACGATGGCAGCAATCTTCCTAGATACGGATACTATACCAAAACGGATGGATCGATCGGTGTTGCTGAGTATGACTACACCGTCCGCGAGTTGTCCGTAACGTCAATGGATGGATATCACTGGGCAATCTCGGATCATATCCAGGCAGGAAGTGCTCAGGATTTAGATCCTTCCTCGGGCGTTTCTGGCAATGGACACATTTGGATGCTTGATAACTACCCGGATGCCGATCTTAAAATCATTAAACACTGGCCTAGCAAATCGACTAATCAGGGAGCACACGCCGTTTATTTCCTGATTACAGATCAGAATGGGAAAAACGTACTTGATGACATTGTAGAAAGCAAGAAGTATAAGGAACATGATCTTACTGCCGGTGATGTGGCACAGTACAATGGACAATGGTGTCTGGTTGTGAGGGGTCCGGTCAATTCAACGGAGGATTGGATCGGATACATCAATCATTTGCCACTGTTTGATTTTTCGCATACTACATTTGGAGATGGAGAGATAATGCCTGGTGGTATGCCTGGAGAGATAAATTATAATGTAAAGGAAGTTGCGGCTCTTAACAGTGAAGGTACGCTGGTAGACAGTAGTGGCCTCTACATTCCTTACTATCAGGTGACAACACGCGGCACGAAGGATTCCATCAGGGCGAGTGCAGAGGGTATTCAGCTCGGAATGTATGACATTGATCCGGTAACAGGTAAAGAAACACTTCAGCCGACGATCGTAGAAGTTACGAACAATGCAACAACAGATCTTGAAGTTGAGAAACGTTTCTACGATGTAAACGATGATGGTGATATTTCGGTCGTCAATCCAGCTGATATGACTGCTTGGATCACGGAAGATGGCGGCAAGATTATCAAAGAAATCGACTATATCGTGAAGGTTGACACCTATGAAGGAGAAAATACAGAACCGACACCTTCGCTGTCGGGATATCTGACAGAAAACTGGAAACAAGGACAGGAGCTTGCTGATGAAAGCGGCGCAAAGGTGTTTACCCTTTCTGTTGAGGGGGAACCGCAGAGCGACTCCAGCGGTGTATATTGGTCGGATAAGCCGGATGCTCTTAAAGGACTTCCATCGGTTAGAATTATCAACAATGGAACCAAGATTATTGTTCGAAGATATGCGTATTCGATCATTGAAAAGGGTATTTACGCTGTCGAAGGCACTGAAAGAATCGAAATAAGCAAATTTATCAGGGAAAGCACTTACGATAGACATAAAGAGGTATGGAAGCTTTCAAATACAAGATCCAAGAATGAGTACACAGATTTTGAGTTCACCAAAGAGTGGCGGACGATGCAGTATGATACTCCGGTAGACTGGCCAGAGGATAAAGAAATATTTGTTCAGGTTATCCGTACGAAGAATGGCGCTGCGGATGATGAGTTCAAGTTGAACTTTAAAATCGACAGTACAAACAAAGAAAGTACTGAAGGTATCCCGGCAGAAGCAGGAAGTTTATATCCTGAGGGAAGTGCTCCGGTATTGAATTACCAGCCAGAAACAAAATATACGTACAAGGTTTCAAATCTGCTGAAAAAGGCTGGCTCAGATGTATATGAGTATTACATAACAGAAACTGTCAGTGTTGACGGATATATGGAACCGAGGTACTACGATCTTGATGAAAATGGCCAACTGGTTGAAAAAGAAACCGGAGCGGCGAATTCTGATCGTGTAAATAACGGTGGAAAGATCGTAAATAAAGAGAACTACGGCGTTGAGCTTCCTAGTACCGGTGGCCCTGGCACAAACTTGATCCACGTCTTTGGCTTCATGCTCGCAAGTCTTGCAGGCGTTGGTCTGCTGATGAATAGATGGAAGAGGAATGTGCATAAGAAGATTTAGAGAGAAGTCAGCTACTCCGGTGGCTAGCTTTCTGTAATTTAAACTTTCGTGTGCGACATGCCAAAAGTGACTAAAGTAAGGAAAAGGATTTCTAGATGAAAGGTATTTAGCAATTATGTCTTTTTCGATGAAGTGATCAAAAAAAAGGTAAAAACTCCTTTTAGTAAGCTAATATAAATGATATCTATTTTTGAATAAGCCTTTTATAATTAATTTATGAATGTATATTGTTAACCAATAATAAATTATATATAATATTATAAAAACAAGGTAGCACGGTTTTTATAATGAAGAAATATCATCAAAAGAAAACACTGAAAGAGGTATCAAAACTGCTTAAAAAGGCGGTTATTATACTGTCGGTTTTTGTTGTGTTTATGACGACTTATTCATTAGTTCTTCCGGCTATCACCATTGATGAGGACTCTGTAACAAAAGATGATGGTATCTTCTTGGAAAAAACGGAAAATGATGGGGAGGTCGAATCTGAAGAAACTGAGTTCACTATAGAAAGTGACCAAAATAATGAGCAATTTCTCAATAAAGAAGATGACAGCATAGAGGGTATTGCTGCCACAGATGAAGATTTAGAAAACGTAAATGCAGAAGAAGAAAAGAATGAACTACCAAAAGAGGATGTTTCATATCCGGCTATGTCTTTCTCTACTTCCTTGTCTGATACATTAGTTCTTGTTGAAGCTCCGGAAGGTGCTTTGCCGGAGAACACGGAGATGCGGATTGAAGAAGTCAATTCGGATGGTCTTATCGAATCAATTAATGAATCGATCAAAAACGATGAAGATATCTCAGGCAATAAGAGAGTTGATCAGGCCAAAGCCTTTGATATCACTTTTATATATAATGATGAAATTGTAGAACCTGATTTGCCTTTAAAGGTAAGCATTACTTCTTTATTCATGGAGAAGATCGATGATGAACCTTTGCTATACCATATGGAAGAAAATGGTGAAGTGGGGAAAGTTGCTTCAGTAGTTCCAAATGAAGAAGAACTAGAAGTCATCAGCGAAGAGTACGGTGATGCCATTAAAGAACATGAAGAGATATCGGAATTATCAAGCGATAACACTGTTTCTTTTGAATCGGACAGTTTCTCGGTCTATGTCATCGTCTATACAGTCGATTTCCATTACGAGATTAATGGAGATTTTTTTGAGCTTTCTATCCCTGGCGGCAGTTATATTGCCTTAAGAGATATTATCGATGTCCTTGGAGTCAAAGAAGGTGGAAGTGTTCAAGAGTTTATCGCTGATGTTGAAACTGTTGAATTCTCTGATCCAAATCTGGTTTGGGTGGGGAAAGCCGATCAGGAAACAACATTAGGCTCTTTAAAAGAAACCAATAATCTTGTTGTGGAATACAGCGCAGAGTTGAGTGAAGAAGAGCTCCGAGAAATCGATTCTAAGATCGTACAAGAAGGAGAATGGATTTTGATCAGCATTCTTCCTTTTGAAAGCGAAGAATCACTCACCATCACTTTGACGGATGGAGAGGTTTATGTGATTGGGATAACGGATTCTAAACCGGCAGATACGCAATTTGCCGATTTTGCCGCTGACAATACAAACCGTTTTGTTATCTGGTCTACTGGAGGAAGCGATGGAAAACCATACGCTCTTAAAGGAGATGGAACGACGGCAGAAATCGATCCGGTACAGATCGACATGCTTGGTCAGGAATTCCTATGGACGATAACACCGGGAATTGATGGAAGATACGTTTTCCGTCCGATCAGTGACAATACAAAAGCATTGGTATTAAATGGTTATCATACATTGCCTTCAGAGATAGTCAGCAGTAACGGGAATGCGAATATTTATCTATATCCGCCTTATACCGACCATAAGAACCAACAAGATGATGGACGCAGTTCAAATAATCCGGGATGGATTGTGGAAGGATGGAATTGGACACGCCTGAATCTTGGCTGGTCATCTCATCAATTTGAATCCCACAATCAATATTGCAGCAACATCAATATAACGAAACAAGAGCATTTAATTGCCTTAAATCCAACAAATGGAAATGGCGTCTTACAAGGAAATCCAGACTCTGGCAATGTAACATCGACTCAATATAAGAAAATGAAGATTGATGGAATTATCATTGATGATAATGATGACGCAAATCTTGACAAAGCCAGAATTTATATCCCGGTTCAGTATAACGATAATGGAACTGCTACGATCATGTTGCCATCGAATAGTCAGCTTGACAGTTTTAGTGTGTCGGATATTGATCCAGTTACCAGCCATAGCATTGTACAAGATCAAGATAAGTATCAGTGGGTCTTGCATGGCTGGATCAATATAGCGACGGGAGAGTACTATGATGTGACTGGCGGACCTGTTACAGCTATCGTCAATAAAGATAATCTGAATGTTTTTTATGCGGATTGGTGGGCTGCGGATTACAACTATACAATCCCTGAGGATCAGCTTACCAGTACGGTGGATACCAGCAATTTTGTCTCTATCAAAATGTGGGATTACAACGAATTATACAATTTGGCCAGGTCAGATGTCTGGAAAGTCGATGGAGACACCAGAAAGTATATTCAAAGAGATAACATCGAAAGTGAAGAATGGTATATCAAGAATGGTCCGTATTTTCAGTTTGTCGATAATACCGATCCAGCTAACTGCTGGCAATATGGCACCTTAGGCAACACGCAGGATAGAGGCAGATATAATCAATGGAGCAATTACTCATATAGTGGCACTTTAGGCATCCTTGGCGAACAGGGACAAGTTCCAAGTACCGGTGTGTTGCAGAGTTTGTTTCCAGATACGGTTACCCCGGGATCCGGAGTAAATTATCTTGGAACAGGCAATTATCTTTTTCATTACAATGAAGAAACCAAAACGTATTCTTATGACAGCGCATCCAATGCAGCTGTATACAATCAAAGTGAAGAGCGTTTCTATGTAAGTAATACAGATAAAAAATACTATAGAGGACCAGGTTATTATGAATCAACTGTGGGCGGCTTTTTCCCGTTAAACGACTATGGAAAGACATTAACTTATAATAACGGAACCACCAATAACTGGCTTGGCATCAGTATTGATCTGGATTTCTGGCTTCCTGATACGCCTGGCAGTGAAAATGCAAATTTACTTGCTAATCATCCGATGCGCTTCGAGTTTAACGGTGACGATGATGTATGGGTCTTGATTGATGGGAAACTTGCTCTGGATATCGGCGGTATTCATGAAGCTGTAGGTGGATATATCGATTTTTCGACGGGTGAGATCAGAAATGCCAAAGGTGATACTTACAAGTTAAGCGATATGGGTATCGGAGCAGGTGCTCATACACTTTCTTTCTATTATCTGGAACAGGGCGGCAATGCATCAAACTGCAAGATTACTTTCAATCTTGCGCCAAGATGGGATGAAGAACCTGAAGTTTTTGGCCGGGCAAGTGTGACAAAGATGTGGTCTGCGGATACCCCAGAAACAGCTAGACAACCTTTATCGTTCTATCTTAAAGACGATGAAGGAAATGTCGTAAAGGGTTCTACTGTAAATTATGATGATGGCACCGTTAATGATAATATCTGGAGCTATGTATGGGAAAATCTTAATCCAACTATAGAATATGAGATCGTAGAGGCCACTGACCCGCGTTTTGATGTTTCCTCGACGCGCGAAACGGAAGTTATTAAAAACTGTTGGGCAGCTGCGAGCTATCATAAAGATTCTGCGTTTGGCTCTGCAATAATTCTTTTGGGAAATGATCTGGAGGATGGCAAACTCCTCAAGGAAGAAGGATCTTCTGATACCGCTGTTTTTGATGACCACGTTGTGATGAATCCAGTGAGCGATGATGAAAAGTGGACAGTAGAAGGATATGATTCTACAAATCAGCATTTCTACCTCAAGAATTTTTCCGGCAAATATCTTTCTATCAAGAATGGAAACATCTCACTTGTTGAACAAGCGACTAATGCATCGTGGTTTTATATGAGTCCTTCCGGCGACTTGAATGACGCAAATTCTAAGTATCGTCTGATTGTAAATGGAAATGGTTCAATCGCTGCGGGAGTGATTGTGAACTCGGCGGACGAGACAGATCATAATTCCGAAGACAGAATCCATGTTTATACATATCATCGAGGTATATTTGCTAAACGAGAAAGCTATGCTTATACGAATAGTTTTAGGAAGAAAGATATTACCGTCAGGAAAGCTTGGAGCGACAGTGAAACTGTTAATCACGACAATGATACAATTACAATCGCTCTTTATCAGTATGCGTTAAATGAGAATCAAGAAGTTGTTGCAGTTGAGGAGTATTCTCTTGCAAACGATACTATAACCGGCAGTGGGAGTATTACAATTTCCGATCTCCCTGTTGCGGGAGTCTTTGAAGGTGAATATGTGACCTACGAATATCATGTCTCAGAAAAAACTGGTAAGAAAGGGTATATTTCTGCTGTTGAACAAGACTCTGAAGGCACAGACACGTGGGTAATAACGAATATTGCTCCTGATGATTCTGATGAAACGACGTCTTTAAATGTAACAAAACTCTGGAAAGATAAAGATGGCAATGATGCAAGCGAAAACCATGAAAGTGATAATATTTCGTTTAAGCTGATACAGAAAGCGGTTGATAGCGATTATGTGCCGGTAACAATGAGATGGGTTAACTATAGAGGGGGATTAATTGAGGAACTGTATTATATTCAAAAAGGCAATGATTTTTTCTTTGCTGTTTCAAAACCAGGTACTATGCTTTCCCATGGCGTGACTGTCAGGACTGATAGAGAACAAGGTGATAATGATCAATGGAACAGTGCAAATCCAGAAACTCACACTTTTTCTATTGAGAACATTACCGATTCAATCGCAATTACCGCAAGACTAACTTTTTTGAATGATGAATGGGGAGATGATACGAGCTGGATCCTGCAAAGGTGGGGGCATTCGGTTCCTGCCTCTGAGAATCTGTTGAATAATCTTGACGCTGTTGTAGAAGCATCGAAGAATAATGTAGTTATTGATACGCAAGAAACGATTTATTCTTTTAGTAAAAACGCAATTGAAGACGGGCCTTATACTGAATCGGCGTTTAATTGGGTTGCTTCATTAAGAGATCTTCCGTTGTATAAGAAAGTCGGAGCCGGTTCATATCATATTTTCTACTATTCGATTTCAGAGATATCTGTGAATGGAGAGCAAGTTGAACCATCTGGAACGACTACTGCGGGCCAAAATGATGATTTTACCGTCTCGATAGATCAGGAAAATATGACGATCACCAATACAGAAAAAGAAAAGACGATCGTAACAGCGACTAAAGAGTGGACAAATGCTGACGGATCGCATACTCCGCCAGAAAACTCTAAGATTGCTTTTGAATTATTCGCAAACGGAGAGACAACCGGAAAGATTGTAAAACTCAACGGAATAAAAGATGTTTCGGAAAATCCTAGTGACTCAGAAGAGACGATAGAAGAAGCAGATAATAACGAGTGGTCGTACGAATCTGATTCATGGGTAGCGGTTTGGAACAATCTCCAGAAGTATACATATGGCGAGGATGGAGCAATTGGCGAACAGATCAATTATACGATCAAGGAAATGGACAATTCTATTCCAGAGGGTTATGCAGTAGAATATGGTCCAGAAAGTGAATATGTTATAAATGGAGGAACGATCACGAACAGGCAATTGACGACTTCCCTTGAAGTGGTTAAAGTCGATGCTATTGGCATGTCTGAAACATTAGCTGGTGCGAAATTCGAACTTAGAGAAATTGACCCATCCACTGGAAGCTATATCGGCGAGGCAGTTTTGCCTGTAACAACAGGATCAGGCAATAAGACAGGTACAGATGGAAAGGCGATATTTGAAAAACTGATATCCGGTTATTATGAGATAAAAGAAACAGAGGTTCCTGCAGGATACATTCTTGTAGGAGAAGGGAAGTTCTATATCAAGGTAGAGAATGGTACTGTTTGGTTTGTTGAAAAAGGAACGGATGACCAATGGCATCGGAGTTCAGATACCAACGAGATGCATTTCATACCAGAGAACGCAACTTCACCAGCAACAGCTATGATTGGCAATACGCCTGGCGTAGCTCTTCCGCATACCGGCGGATCTGGAACAAAACTATTCTACACTTTCGGAATTGCTTTATTCAGCTTTGCTGGAATGGGATTGCTGATAGAGAAGAAGAGAAAAATGAAATAGATCTGCGAAAAAAAGTTTTCTTCTATCTTTTGTTTTAACTGTTGTTTGTCAAATCAGAGGATAATCCATAGTATCATGTGGGCGGAATTGATCTAAGCCAATACAAGATTACATTGAAAGCACAAATTCCTGCATGCTTGAGGCGTTTATACAGCAGATGTTAAAAGTATGCGGGTTTTTTAACACTAAAAAATTGAATTTGATATTCAAAAATCAATATCATAGTCTTTTAAATTGATTTTACTCTTGGTACAATTTAAATGGATTAGTATATCTTTTTGTTATATTTCTTTGTTTTTAACTATCAGATGAGGTTTTAGGCATATGAAACGCAAGCATATCCAGCATAAAAGAAAAATAATTTACATACTAAGCTGTATCGTTGTTTTTATAACGGTGTATTCTTTGGTATTGCCTGCTATAACGATTGATAGAGAAGCTGCTGATGA
>CACXBN010000268.1 GCA_902765885.1 uncultured Ruminococcus sp.
CTCGAACCCTTGTCCAAAAGACAATGATTCAAGTAAGGACTTTATTTTTGTCTTTGGCTTGATAAGATAATGCAGAGTTGGAAAACTGCCGCTTAGGAAAACAGAGAAATACAGTGTTCGTCGTTTCCGTTAAACGGTTGTATACCGTTGATTCACGGGCCGTACGGAAAAAGCTGAGCATCGCGACAGGTCGATCGACCCGTCAGATAAGGAGAGGATAGAATGGCATCAGGCAAGTCTTATTTGGATTTTATCATGGATCAGCTTTCAGGACTGGACGGCATTTCCTGGCGCACCATGATGGGAGAGTATATCCTCTATTACAAGGGGAAGATCGTAGGTGGTATTTACGATGACCGTTTTCTTGTTAAACCTACAAAGTCTGCGGTATCTATGATGCCGAAGGCCGTCAAAGAACTGCCCTATGAAGGCGCAAAAGCAATGCTCTTGGTAGACGACGTCGAAGACCGGACTTTTCTGGAGACACTGTTGACAGCCATGTATGAGGATCTTCCTGCTCCGAAAAAACAGAAATAATTCGACTTAAGTCCCGATAATCCCATCATGAAGGTAGGTAATTTTGATTGAAATTGCCTACCTTTTCATTTTGCCCGAAAGCCCTTGATTTCAGGGCTTTTTCGGTATCCTTCCATAAAAACGCAGCCGCTACGGAGCCATTTCCGCAGCGGCATTATTGCTATTTCGAGTGTCCCCGGCACCCCTCTCCCGGATAAATCGTTCTCACAGAGGGAATCGTTCAATTTGAGGCTCTTAAAGAATCTGATCATCGTCAGACGGAATATACATCAAGATCTGCTCTACGGGGCATCCAAGGATCCTGCATAAGTCATTGATCGTAGTCGTATTCAGCGGTTTATTCTTGCGGAGCTTGTCAATGGTAACTTTTCTGTGTGGTGCCGTAACCTATTGATTTTTGCAAAATTATAGGTTATAACATAGGCAACGATTCTGCAAAAAGAGGTGTTGACATGACGGACACACGGGAGAAGATCAAACAAATCGAAAAGGAATTGGAAGCTCTTCCTGTCGGATATATCTCCAGAAAGATCATCAGCGGTAAAGAACGCTTCTATCTGCAATGGATGGAAAACGGGAAGCTCAAAAGCAAATATATCAAGGCATCGGAACTGGATACGATCACCGAGCAGGTAGAAAAAAGGAAGCGGCTCCAAAGCGAATTAAAGAAGCTCAAAGACACTCCCGAGGGAGTGCGCGACTCCAATCTCAAGCGAAAGGCGGCGAGGAACATGACGAGTATTACAGGAACGCTTATGTCAGAAGATACAGTCATCGCCACTGTGAAAAACGGCGAAATCACAGAAAGCAACGACGCGCCCCTTCCTTTGTATCTGAAAAGGACGCGATATATGGAGGGGTGGCTTGCTTCCCGTGCCATCGATACGCATCGAACAAATTCAAGGCTTTTGAAGAAAGCGCTCCGACTGCGAACTGCCGACGATGCACAGGTAGCCCTTGCCGTAAATGCGGCTACGGTAACGGATCGGTATTGGTTCAAGCCGGAGGGCTCTGACGCGAAGTATGAGGACATCCGGTTCAAAGAGAACCACTTCGACAGCCTTGCTCTTCGAGGTGATCCCAACGGTTTTTCCCACAAGCCGTCCCGCACACCGGAGCTGACCAATACGGGAAGCTATGAGAAGTGCTGGCGTTTGATCGACGGCGTATGGTGGATGTACAAAAGCGGAAGTAGCAAAGAGTATTTCTCCGAGTTGTTCATATGCAGACTCGGCGAAAAGCTGGGCTTCGATATGGCGCACTACGAGATGGACGACGGATATATCCGTTCCAAAAACTTTACAGACGGTACAGAGTGCAACTTTGAGCCGATCTCCTCCATCATGGGCGAGAACGAGGAATACAGTGACTGCTTCGATGCGATTTATGCTATCTCGCCGACGCTTGCCGAACAGTATCTGAGGATCATTTGGCTGGATACGATCTGTTACAACATGGATCGTCATACGGAGAACTTCGGGTTCCTGCGTGACGTTCATACCGGCGAGATCGTATCGATGGCGCCGAACTATGATAACAACATTGCGCTTATCTCACGCGGATACCTGAACACGACCGACCGCAGTCATGACGGACTCGTCGGTTTCTTCCGGGGCTTCCTCCGGGACAATCCTCGGGCGAAGGAGCTGTATCAGAACATGGAGCTTCCGACCATTACGAAAGAAATCATTGATGAGTGTCTTGATGAAATTCCCATCGAAGCAGACCGCGACTTTATTCTGGCTTTTATTCTGAACGGTCAGAGTACAGTACAGGAAGCCATTTGGGAAGACATGGGAGAAACCGAAATAGAAGATGATTCATTCAACCTGACAATGTAAGACGGA
>CACXBN010000269.1 GCA_902765885.1 uncultured Ruminococcus sp.
AAGTCATATTCTCCAATTCATGTTGTAATGAGAGTAATAATGTGCTAAAATTGCATTGTGAATAAAAATTCATAATAATTAATATTTATACTAAGCGTGACTGATATGAAGATAGCCATAAAACTGGGAACCTCCACACTTACCCACAACACCGGAAAACTGAATATCCGCAGAGTCGAGAATCTGTGCAAAGTTATTTCAGATCTCGCGAATGCGGGAAACGAGATCATAATCATTTCCTCCGGCGCAATAGCAATGGGAGCCGGAAAAATGAACATGAAATCAAAGCCCGCCGACATACCCACAAAACAGGCTGCAGCAGCGGTAGGTCAGTGTGAGCTTATGTATACTTATGACAGTGAATTTTCAAAATACAACCATACGGTCGCACAGATACTTCTTACAAATGACGATTTCGGCCATGAAGACAGATTCGGCAATTTCAAAAACACGATCAACCGGCTCCTCGAGCTCGGAGTCATACCGGTAATAAACGAGAACGACACCGTTTCCACTGACGAAATAGTCATAGGCGACAACGACACGCTTGCAGCCATTGTTTCAGCTGCGGTGTCTGCAGACATTCTTGTCCTTCTGTCCGATATAGACGGACTTTATACAGACGATCCCCACGCTTCCTCTGACGCAAAACTCATATCCGAAGTGACCGAGATCTCAGATGATATCAGATCATCGGCAAAAGGAAAGGGTTCGGAATTCGGTACGGGAGGCATGGAAACCAAGATAAGAGCCGCAAGTATCTGCATGGAAGCAGGGTGTGATATGGTGATAGCAAACGGAGCGGATCCGGAAATTCTCTACTCCATATGCAGAGGAGACCGTGTCGGCACGAGATTTATATCAGGAGGCAGAAAATGACGACTCTCGAAATGCTGAAAAAGGCTAAGAAAGCTGCTCCTTCCCTTGCCTCAGCCGGCAATGAAACCCGTTCTCTTGCCCTCAGACTTATGGCTGAAGAGCTCATAAACGAAACGGGAAAAATACTTGACGCCAATAAAATAGACATAAAAGCCGCAGAAGGCAGGATTTCTCCCGTAATGACTGACAGGCTGCGCCTTGATGAAAAAAGGATCCGCGGAATGGCAGACGGCATTCTTGACGTAGCCGCACTGCCCGATCCTCTTTCAAAGACCATTTCTTCATCTGTAAGGCCAAACGGACTTGAGATCAAAAAAGTGCCGGTTCCTCTCGGACTCATAGCGATTATATACGAAAGCCGTCCAAACGTCACGTCAGACGCTGCGGCACTGTGTATCAAAAGCGGCAACGCCTGCATCCTGAGAGGCGGAAAGGAAGCATTCAATTCCTCATTTGCAATAACATGCGCACTCAAAAAAGGGCTGGAAAGAGCCGGACTAAACAGTGATCTGGTTTTTCTTGTCGAAGACACGACAAGGGCAAGCTCGTATGAACTCATGAATGCGGTCGGGTACGTCGATGCTCTCATTCCTCGCGGAGGAGCGGGTCTGATCAACGCGTGCATAGAAAACGCAAAAGTTCCCTGTATCCAGACAGGCACCGGAATATGCCATATTTACGTCGACAAGGATGCGGATCTTTCGAAGGCCGTTTCGATAGTAAACAACGCAAAGACAAGCAGGCCCTCAGTCTGCAACGCTGCGGAATGCTGCATAGTGCATCGCGAAATAGCCTCTTCTTTTCTCCCGCTTCTGAAAGAAGAACTCGTCGACAAGAGGATCGAAAAAGGTCTTGTCCCTGTTGAACTGAGGCTTGACGAATATGCCGGAGGGGTAATCAGCGGTACTCCCGCGGGTGAATGTGATTTTGATACGGAGTTTCTCGACTACATCCTGGCTGTGAAAACCGTTGGAAGCACGGAAGAGGCCGTCGGACATATAGCGCTTCATTCAACTCATCACAGTGAATCCATAATCACGGAAAACACAGCCGAGGCCGAAAAATTCTTAAATCTTGTAGACAGCGCGGCAGTGTACTGGAACGCATCAACAAGATTCACCGACGGCGGAGAATTCGGACTTGGATGCGAGATGGGCATCTCGACCCAGAAACTTCACGCGAGAGGCCCGATGGGGCTCGAAGAGCTTACATCGTATAAATATATAATAAAAGGAAACGGACAGATCCGTTGAGGGGTTTATCATGAAATGTACAGTAGGTTTCATAGGATGCGGGAACATGGGCGGAGCCATAGCATCCCGAATTTGTCTGAAAGAACATGTGAATGTGCTCATATATGATAAAAGCAGCTCACAGACAGTGGCATTTTTAGAGAAGAACCATGGTTCTGCAGCAGCGTCTTTTGAAGACGTGATCAAAAGCTCCGACTTCGTTTTTCTGGCCGTAAAGCCGCAGGTCATCGGAGCAGTTTTAGATGAGATAAAGCCTGTTCTCGGGAACGGAAGCAAAAAGCCTGTGTTTGTAAGCATGGTTGCAGGCTGGTCTGTAGATATGATTCTCGAATCCCTCGGAGACTGTCCTCTCATCCGCATAATGCCTAACACCCCCGTGAGTGTCGGCAAAGGGATGATCGTTTTCGCCTCAAAGAATGTTTCGGATAAGAAAAAATCGCTGTTTGAAGAAATAATGAGCGAATGCGGAATGCTTGATGAAATAGATGAGGGAAAGGTAGATGCAGTCACCGCCCTTTCCGGATGCGGTCCGGCATTCGTATATATGTTCGCATATGCGATGTCAGATGCAGGAGTCGCAAACGGGCTGACAAGGTCACAGGCACTTAAATATTCTGCACAGACGCTTCTCGGGTCCGCCGAGATGATATTAAGTTCGGGAAAGCACCCTATGGAACTCAAGGACAATGTGTGCAGCCCCGGAGGGAGCACGATTGCAGGTGTAATGGCGCTTGACGACGGCGGATTTTCATCGGCCGTGGAAGATGCAGTAAAAAAAGCATACGAAAAAACAAAAGAGCTCGGAAAAAAATAATACCTGATTCCAGCTGTCCGACAAAATGCCGGGCAGTTTTCATTTTTTCAGCAGACTTCAAATTAAACTCCACCAATGGGCGAGGGAGCTTGCCGCCTGCGTTATTGTATTCCGCGGGCCGCCGTTGTATCATAAAGCCGCAATCGAAAAACAACATTCTTTGAGGAGAAAACATGATGGAACTTGGAAAGAAAATCAAACAGCTCCGCTTTAAGGCAGGACTCACACAGGAACAGCTGGCGGAGAAGCTGGGAATCGGGGCACAGTCGGTGTCCAAATGGGAAAACGCAGTGGCAATGCCTGACATCACCACACTTCCGCTTCTGGCTGAGATCTTCGGCGTCTCGATCGATGATCTGTTTGACTTGACAACGGAGCAGCGTCTTAATCGAATCGAGAACCGGATGGACGCGGAAGATGAGCTGCCGGCGGATGTTTTCCGCGAGTTTGAGAGTTTTCTGCAGGCCGAACTGAATGACGCAAAGAATCAGAAGCGGGCTACTGAACTGATTGCCTATCTCTACTGGCACCGCATGAATGCGGAAGCGAAGAAGGCATCCCGTTACGCGAAGGAGGCAATCCGCCGCGCGCCGAATGAGAAATCCTGCCAGTGGATCCTGAACAAAACGGACAACCATGCCGTATGGGATTGGAATATGGCAAACCACACAAAGGCAGTCAATTTTTATCGGGAACTGGCGGAGGCCAATCCCGACGCTCCAATGCCATATATATACCTGCTTGATAATCTGATTGCCGACCACAGGACCGATGAAGCGGAGCGTTGGCTAAAGCGTTTCTCTGCCCTGGAAAAAGCAAACCCGGTCTTAAAACAGGTTTATCGGGCCTACATCGCGCTTGCCCGCTTTGACGAAACTGCAGGAGATCAGATCATGGAGGACCTGCTGGCAGAGCAGCCAGACAATGGCACTGTTCTGTTTGAAGCCGCTCAATACTATGCTGCCAAGGCTGACTACAAAAAAGCCCTCAACATATATGAGCGAGCTTTTGCCACAGACACCAGACGTCCACGATTTCAGGACGCACTTATGGGAATCGCAGACATCTATGAGATAATGGGCGACTATGTCAATGCTGCAAAGACCTATGACAGGATCATCGACCTGCTTGAAAACGAGTGGGGACTGACCGAAGAGACGGACTCATCCGTGACAGTGGCAAAGCAGGAAAAAGCACGCATACTTGCTATGGCATAATACGATTCTGCTGCACAATACAAGTCCGCATCCGAAGCGGGAAATCCGGAACAGACAGACAAAGCAGGCGTGGCCACATCGGTCACGTCTGCTTTCGTGTTCCTTTTTACAGGTAAATTTCTGCCTCAAAGAGGATTTCTCTTAATGTTAATACCTGGTCCGAGAAGGACATGCACGCCGTAATGTCTGCACTCTTCGGCAATCGCCCTGCCTATTTTTTCCGCATTGTCTGGATTCCATCCCGATGCGACCGTTGCGGCTGTTGGAAATGCAGTAGCCGGTTCAGATGATGATACGCCGTTGTCCCCGCTGCCTTTCTGTTTCCTCAGTCCGTGGGAGCCGTCCGACATGCACAGTGAGGGGATTCCCAGCCTGGGTATTTCATTCGTATACATGAAATTAGTGACGCTTACAAGAGCGGCTTTTCTTCGGTTGTCATCTCAGCTAATATTTTTTAGCGTCCATAGTAAACCTTCCGTCTGTCCTTCATACCGTAATGATACCACATATCGACGATCTCGGCATTGCATATTTGTAGTTTTTTTGTTATAATTGTAACAAGAAAGGGGGCGCTCATGGAGAAGATAGATCACGAATACATTTGCTCAAACCTTGCAAGTCTTACGGGCATTCCAGTCAGGGTTTACACCGGTGATACCCTTGTCTCTTACCACTCGTCCGTCAGACTGATAAAGGATCCGGTAACTCCGTACCTGACGGAACTCAGGGAAATAAAAAAGAGCATAGGATATGTATCCGGTGAAGATTTCAGCTTTTTCTGCATTCTTAACCATATGGGAATCAGTATTATAATAGGGCCGGTGAGACAGGTGCCTTTCACAAAAAGCGAGATTCACAGAATGGCTTTCGCTCTTGATATTCCCAAAGAGGAACTGGAAGCCTTTTCCTCCGGAATACACAATATAAATCCCATGCCCCTTGAAACCGTGCTTCAGGTCCTGTGTACTGCAAACTACGTTCTTAACGGAGAGAAGCTTAATCTTGAAGACATAGAGATACAGAACGGCAAGCAGGAAAGGCTCAGAAGAATAGCCGAAAACAAAAAAGCTGATCAGTCAAGAGAAGATAATAATCCGACCGTTAAGCCCCACAACACAATGGCAGTAGAGCAGACGCTGACTAACATCGTGAGTCACGGAGACGTCGCCGCACTTAAAAGATGGTTGAAAAGCGCACCTGCAGTCCGCGGCGGGGCTCTGGCTGCTGAACAGCTCAGACAAAGAAAGAACATATTCATTGTCACGGCAACTCTCGCTTCCAGAGCGGCAATAAGAGGAGGACTTGACGCCGATACGGCACTATCCCTGTCCGACGGATTCATATCAAGCTGTGAGATAATGACTTCTCCCAATGACATTTCAAATCTTCAGTATCATATGGTGCTGGAATATACGGAAAGAGTGGAAAGAGTAAGACAGGGAAACAAGCCGTCAAGGCTCTCTCTTTCAGTTGCAAATTATGTTCAGAAACACATTTCCGAAACGATATCCGCGGAAAAACTTTCCAAGGAACTATTCATGAGCCGTCCGTATCTTTCGAAAAAATTTCATGAAGAGACCGGAGAGACACTTACGGATTTCATACTCAAGGAAAAAACGGAAGAGGCGAAAAGGCTGCTCAGATACACGGATAAGACCGCTTCTCAGATAGGAATATATCTAGGTTTTTCATCCGCCGCTCATTTTTCAAAAGTTTTCAAAAAATACTCGGGAATGACCCCGGGAGAATACAAAGACAGACATATCGCGATATAACGATACTTATGCAAATCAGGAGGAAAAAATGATATTCAAAGATGATGAGATCATAGTTTTTGCAGGCGATTCGACTACGGATGACGGTCGTATGAGACCTTTTGCCGAGGGCAACAACACCCTGGGTATGGGATACGTAAGACTTGTTGACAGCATGCTTACGGTGCTCTATCCCGAAAACAGTTTCCGCATTTTCAATGCCGGCACATCCGGTGACACAAGCCGGGATCTTTTAAAAAGATGGGATGATGAAGTTCTTTTCCTCGAGCCGGACTGGATCTCCATAATGATAGGAATTAATGATATATGGCGCCAGATGGATCGCCCGCAGATAAAATACAGGCATGTCTATCCTGATGAATACAGGAGCAATCTGGAACAGATGGTCACAAAATCCCTTCCGAAGGTCAAGGGGATCATAATCATGCCTCCGTTTTTCATGGAGCCGTGCCACGATGACTGGATGAGAGCGCTGACGGATAAATATCACGATATAGCAAAAGAAACGGCTGAAAAGTACGGCTGTATTTTCGCCGATGTTCAGAAATATTTTGATGAATATCTTAAGCACAGACATTCGTCCAGCATATCATGGGACCGTGTGCACCCGGGAATAATAGGTTCGTTCATTATTTCAAGGGCTTTTCTCAGCGCCATAGGAACTGACCGGCAGCTGTACTGATTTTTCAGATTTACTTAATTAAAGTGAGAGCACCGAAATCAAACGATTCGGTGCTCTTTTTTATTTATTGTATCATTGCAATGCGGTAGACACTGCTCGGATGCCCGAGCATGTTCATGATGTTAAGTTCGTCGACTGAATCCCTCTGGGCATTGTGAGTTTCACTGTATGTTTTTTCTCCGCTCAGCATCCTGTATATATCTTCGACTCCGTAGCCGTTCTTCATCCTTCCGGTTTTAAAGCATTCATATGCATCCGTAATCATCGGATTGAACTGCCTGTATGCCGCTATTCTGAGAATATCGTACCAATCGTAGTCTCCAAGTTCCGGAAGGAGTCTGTGATCGAATCTGGCGTTGTATGCATATATTCCGCTGACTTTTTCCGCCGACAGAAAGCGCCTTATATCGTACATGGCATCATCGCGCTCTGCTATAATGCCGTCGCACTCCCCTGTGAGAATGAGGGATGACGAAAACATTCCGCCTGCGGTATACGCAGGAGATATGATCCTGTATATCGTATCATGCGGCGTGAAGCGGTTTTCCTCTTCCTCAGCCGTGACTATACCGACTGACATCAGTTCGTCATACCAGTTTGTTTCCGTGTCAAGTACTGCTATCATTTCGGGTCCACTTCATCTATTGTCAGATGCATTCTCAAACCTTCCGGCGGGCGTCCGCTGTCATCAAGAAATACAAGTCTGAACCGCAGTTCATCTTTGAGGGAAGCAGCTTCCACGACTATCCTGTTGTCTCCCTTTTCAAGATGGACTTTCTCTCCTGCGGGCGTACCGTTCACATAGAGTGTTGCGGGATAATTGCAGTCCAGCCTGATGTTCACGTCCTTCGCTTCACTCATATAGGCAAAGTTAGTTAAGAAGTATTTCTTTTCAGAGCTGTCCGGCACGTAAATAAAGCCGTCTTTCCTGCTCTTTTCAAGCTTCTTCATCCAACCGTACAGGCCTTCACCCAGATTGTTCAGCGAGAACCGGGGATCCGTATAATACACCTTTGCCTCGTCATATGACTGCCATGGCGTTATCGGAAGAGTCATGAAGTTGTCAACTGCATATTCGGCATAGCCGCGCTCGTAGTCAAACAGGACAGTACCGATCTCACCGCCCATGTTCTTGATGATCTCAGAGTATACGCGTATGTCTTTTTCGTCGTCCAATTCGAATTTCAGCTGCGAAAGGATAAAGCTTCCCTTTCCGACATCAGTCTGAGCGAGGAACATGTCCTTTTCCTTCACATGCTCCCTGTTCATGCTGACCGCGGGGATTATGCACATTTCGTTGTTGTTTCCGTGCCAGTAATAATCTTCCCACGGAGTTCCGGGAACATCTTTAAGCACAGGGGTAAGCTCTTTTGATTTTATGCACCTGAATGCTATCCTCTTGTTCTTCACAAGTCTTGGGGACATTGCAACCTTGTCGTATCTGTACAGATCGAACGGCGATATTCCCTTCGTGAGATAATGGTCATCGGCAGGTTTCAGGTGTGATATCTCGCATTCCTGGACTGATATTTTTTTGCCCGTCAGCGCGCTCGCAAGTTCTGCGCCGCTCTCGTCAAACGGTAAAAC
>CACXBN010000270.1 GCA_902765885.1 uncultured Ruminococcus sp.
CATGGGATATTGAAATTGAGGATAATGTGCCTTCGGAAGATTCTCCGCTGAAAAACATGGATCATGGAACGGCATTTGTTATTTCCAAGCTGAAAGATAAAAATATTATCGTAAGTGCAGTATTAAGCTATTTAGGCGAAGCGTTTAAGGGCCATCTTCAGACTGGAGATTCTATTCTGATTGTAGACGCAATAGGTACTCATGAGGCGGTTCCTAAAAAATACTCCTTTATAAAAGGAACGAAAATTGAGATTGATGAGGTTTTTGGCCCGAATGATAAATACCACATAACGGGATGGATGGCTCTGGATGAGCAACTGCATAATGACGGCATTTACGGCTTTAATATCTATCGCTATGGACAATTGGTGGTTACCTGGGACAAATCTTGGTTTAAAGCCCATCTGATGACCAGCCGCATCATCGGTGAAGTGAACATGGATTTCCTTGATGCTACTTTCTACAAACAAGGCGTTCAGCAATCAGAAGACTGGCAGCTGGTTGCAGAGCATATGAAAGAGTACCTGAAAGGAATTGTAAGCGCCTCAAGAAATGTCAGCAAGCAAGGCAATATCAATAAACCTGCTGTTCTAAAAAAGATTGTTGAAGACCTTAATCATTTTTACAACAAGGAGATCCCAGAGGGTGAATCAATTCCCGGCGAGGAAGCAGAAGGCGGAAATGATTCAGGTCAAGAGAATAGCGGAAACAGTGGAACCCAAGGGAAAAAGAAGAAAGCCGGCGATGAAGGCAGTGTCAATGAAAAAATCAAAGCAGTTGTAAAAGAGCAGGCACTGGTTTTGGAAAATGAGGGGATTATAGATATCACCTACCTTGAAAAGGATGGCAGAAGCGATAATAAGGCACCGTTTGACTACATTTTCGATGAAGCAGACGCAGAAGAAGAGGAAGAAGACGTCCATTCTGAGCTGCAGGTTATCATGTTTAAGAATCATCCTCTGTGGAGTAAAAAGGTGGATGATGAAGTCAAGAAGATTCTAGCGACATCTGACGCTATTTACAGGATGCTTGTAGAGAAGCTTGATTTTGAAACATCAGAAGCTCTGAAAATACGTAATGAGTGGATTGGAAGACGTACGTTTGGAGAATCAGAGCAATAGCTTGTCAGCAGCATATGAAACATTTTCCTGCCATTATAAATGGAGTTAAGCATGGATAAGATTGAAGCTCTTGAAATTATAAAAGAAAAATGGAATGACAGAGAAATCTCGCTCGGAGAGAAAATAGAGTCTATTTCTGAAGCTTATTATTCTGCAGGTCTGGATTTGGGGACTACTGCGGCCTTTATCAAGGCAACACCGGCTGAACTGGATGCATTGCTGGAACTGAGTGAGTTTGATGAAGATATCATTGAAAAAATATCGAAGGCAAATCCGCCAAAGACAACATGGAGCGTATTGGCTAGTGCCAGTGAAGATGAAATCATACAGGCATTAAAGGCGCTTGAAGATGATAAAGACAGTTCACAATCAAAGCGCCTTCATTATACCAAAAGCGAATTCGTATATCAGAAAATGGTAGAGGTTTCCGGTCCTACTGTTGAGCAGAAACTAGCCAATCTTTCCGGAGATGATTTGAAGCATCTACATAAGAAGGCGACTGATTATAGTGCGCTTACTGAATGGCAAAGTAAGTTCTTAAAGAGTATTGCTGCACAGAAAAAGAGAGGAAAAGCGCTTTCTGATAAACAGTCAGTCCAGTTGATTAAAATTATTCAGACAATGGTGGACAAGGACGCCATCACTCGAAACAGCATTGATGGCGATCAGGAAATCTGTGACAGAGTATTAGATGCATTAGGGAAATGATTATGGGCTTACGTGAACTGCCGATTAAGTATTGCTATACAGGGAAGGGAGAGAAGATTTTAAATGAGTTTTTGCTTCCTGCTCTTTCTGTATCAAAAAAATACGACCGTATTACTTCCTTCTACACGGTCCAGTCTTTGCTGGCAATTTCGCAAGGAGTGGAGGATTTATATCGCTGTGGCGGCAGTATGAGACTAATCATTGGAGTACATAGCTTTCCGGCAGAGTTTGTCGAAGCAGCTCTGATGAATTCATATCTTCAGGAACAAGTTAGAAAAGTCCGAGAAGACATTGAACAAAGTATTGCTACTTTAACGGATGTTCTTCAAAAAAAGAGATTGGCTACGATTGCCTGGATGATGGAAGACGGTCTCATGGAAGTTAAGGCTGTTGCGACTAAAGAGGCGGGTATTTTTCATGCTAAAACACTGATCTTTACGGACGATAACAACGATAAAGTAGTTGCGATTGGCAGCCCTAATGAAACTGACTATGGATTGGGTGGAAATGTTGAACAATTAATGGTTGTGAAATCATGGGATTGCCCTGAAGCAGTGAATGATTCACAAAAGTTCTTCTGTGATTTGTGGGAGAATAAGCAAGAAGATACTTTTGTATTTGATATTACTGAAGACACTGCAGACATGATTCTTCAAGCTTTGGGACCGGAATATACGAATCCCAAACAGAAGATGAAAGGAAGAAAGTCTACTGATGTCATATCCGAATCGGCCATGATGCCGGCCAATTTCTTCGTTTCCGGAGATATCCCTGCGTTATATATGCACCAGGAAAGAGCTGTTCTGGATGCACTTTCTCGATGGCCGGTAAGAGTCTTGTTCTCTGACGAGGTCGGCCTCGGTAAAACATTTGAGGCAGCTGCGACGTTGGTCTATCTTGTTAAATATTGTGGTGTAAAACGGGTGATTATCCTGACTCCAAAGTCTGTTCTTCAGCAATGGCAGGATGAATTGTACGAGCACTTCGGACTAAAAGTGTGGCTCTATAATTCCGGGAGAAAAGAATATTTATCACCGGATGGGGCGACTAAAGCAATGTATAGTCGGAACCCTGTGGGAGTATCTTCTCCCAATATGATTCTTATGTCTGCTCAATATGCAAGAGGAAGCGGAAGGGGCGGATCAATCTTTGATAGAGAGGATGCGGTTCTCCCGGATCTTTTGATTGTAGACGAGGCTCATTCAGCCCGTGTTACCGAAGATATATCCGGGAACAAGAAAAAGACACGCATGTACCGCATACTTGAAAAAGTTTCTCAAAAGATTCCCCATTTGATATTGGCAACAGCAACACCAATGCAGAAAACCGCTGAAGAATATCATGCGATTCTGAAGCTACTGGGTCTCCCTAAGACATGGAAAAAGGAAAGATTATACAGGCGGTCATTGAAACTCATATCCTCCAGCGAAAAGCCTGATATTTCTGATGCAGCAAGTGCCGCAGATATGGTCTATTCAACAGTGACGACTATGTCGCCTAGTATTGAGCGGTTGCAGAAAGATGAAATAGAAATTATAGAAAACCTTATGACGAATTATAAGGGCTATGACAACTATGATAAAGCGGATTGTGTTTTAGAAAACTGGAATGCTTTCAGGCACCTATTTATTAAACTGCATCCTGCCCGTCTGTTGACCGTGAGAAATACACGACAATCACTCTCGGCAGTCGGATATGTCTTCCCGAAAAGAAACCTGTACGAAAAGAACCTGGTGAATTCGGATAGGATACAACTGTTTTATTCAAAGGTTTTTCGTTATATCTCAGAAGATTTCTTCTCTATAGAACGAGCATTAGAGCCGGACAGGAAACTTAATACCGGTTTTGTACGTGTCAGCTATCAGCAGAGGGTTGCATCATCTCTGTATTCATGCATAGAGAGCTTAAAACGCAGATTAGCCCGCGCACTGGAATTGAGAGATTATTTAGCGAAGCACGGAGTTGTTGACGGCTCGAATCTGTTTGATTTCGATTTGGATAGAGTGATGGATGACATGGATTCCGATGAGGAAATGCTGAGCGGTGTCGATGACCAGGATATTTTTCCGGATCATAAAGAAGCAGATATTAGTGAACTGAGACGGGCTGTATCCATAGAATGTACTAGCCTAAGCTCACTTGTTATAGAGGCGGAGCAGCTCCTGAATGCAGGGGGAGACCTGAAGATATTAAAATCTATCGAGCTCGCAGTGGAGTGCCTTGAGAAAAAAGATGCGGTATTAGTATTTTCCAGATATACAGATACAATCGACGCTCTTCTTCAAGAATTTGCTCGTCGCAAGGAAGATTCCAAATATGTCTATGGAATTTATACCGGTAAACAATCTGTAATCGTCAAAAACGGACAAAAGGAAGCATGCGATAAAAACACGATCAAATCGGAACTATTTGCGGGAAGATTGAAAATCGTATTCTGTTCAGATGCTGCATCTGAAGGTTTGAATCTGCAGGCGGCAAGGGTATTGATTAATGTCGATGTTCCATGGACACCGTCCAGACTTGAGCAGAGGATAGGCAGAATAGCCAGACTGGGACAGACAGCTAAGGAAGTAGATGTTTATAACGTCTGGTATCCAAACAGCATCGAAGCCAGAATGTATCACCGGATTCAGAGAAGGCTGGAAGAGACCAACCTTGCAATAGGCGAGTTCCCTGAAGTTGTCGCGAACAGTATCAAGAAAGCGGTATTAGAGGATTCCGATGCTGATGATGCAGGAATTCGGGAACTTCGTGATATACGTAATTCCTATCAGACGAAAGCTCTTGAGGAATTATGGGCCTCCGAGGAATTGAACATCACGACAAGCAAAGCAGTCCGCCTGCAGATGATGGAAATGTGTGACAAGCATTTTCCTTGGGCAATAGATGGAGATAATACTCTAATCCATAGATACACGATGGAAGACGGCAAGATAATCAATCTTACCGCCGAGGAGGGGATGGAAGAGAGTGTTTCCTATAAATCAACTATATGGGAAAACTGGAAGATTTCTATTCCCAACCTGATCCTTCGGGAAGATTACGAGGATAATACAGCTGCCTTCGCTTTGCAGAACAATCCGGATACTATAATCAAACATGAACATATATTGGATATTGTCGCAAACGGATTACGCGAAGAATATATCTCTTCAGACAGACCCAAGATGCTTTGTAATCCTAAAGACCTGGACTTGAGTTATGCCGTGGAATGCGAGATACATGATATTCCC
>CACXBN010000271.1 GCA_902765885.1 uncultured Ruminococcus sp.
CTTCCTTCGGGAAACAGCATAAAACAGGTGTTCAGTATCGGACTTCCGTCAGCAGCCGGAGTGCTGCTTTTTGATATCGACTACATCATTATTGACAAGCTCATGTCAGGCTATGGAGATGTAGCTTTGGCTGCCGTCGGAATAGTGCTTAAAGCAGAAAGACTCCCCCTGAACGTAGGGGTCGGGATATGCCAGGGCATGATACCGATAGTTGCGTACAATCATTCCTCCGGAAACAGAAAACGAATGCTTGGAATAGTGAAACTTGCTTTGATCACAGGTATATGTGTCGGAATTTTCAGCATTATCACATATGAGCTGTTTGCAGGCAATATTCTGAACATCTTTATTAATGACCCGGCAACCGTATCGCTCGGTACTGATTTTCTCAGGGTAAGATGCCTCGCAACTCCGCTTATGTTTATAAGCTTTTTCACCGTGCACCTTTTTCAGGCTGTCGGAAAAGGCGGAGCTGCCTTGTTCCTCGGAGTTTCAAGATGGGTTCTCTTTAATATCCCGATGCTGTATATCCTCAATCACATAATAGGAATGTACGGGATCGTATGGTCGCAGGTTACGGCAGATGTGCTCACTGTGCTGCTTTCTTTGATCATATATCTCAGGCACAGAAAGGAACTTGCGGGAAACGTTCCCCGGGAACGCATGATTGATGAAGGAGGAGAAGCGGATGAATCTTAACGACAGTTTCATTATCCACAACATCGGTGAGATGGAAAAACTCATTGGAGAGATCGGATTTATTCCTCTTTTCGCAAACAGCGTGAAGGGATTTTCGGTAGAGGAACACACATACATGAAAAACTGGTGGTGCGGCAACGAAACTATTGATCCATGGGAATGGCGACGCGTGCTGTCGAAAAATCCTGAAATCGGATACGGAAAATTCTTTGACAGGAAAGCGGGATTCATATCAAAAAAATGGTTTCCCGTGTTTGCAAATTACAGACGAAACGGATATGACTTCGATTCGCTGTTTGACGACGGACTCGCCTCTTTCAGAAAGAAAAAAATCATGGATCTGTTTTTTTCTGATGATGAACAGAACGGCCAAAACGTCATATCGTATGAATTAAAGGAAAAATCGGGATTTTCGGCCGGCGGAGAGAAGAATTTCGAAGGCGTTCTCAGCGAGCTGCAGATGCAGACTTACCTTCTGATGTGTGATTTCAGAAGAAAGACAAACAGGAACGGAGAGCCGTACGGATGGCATATTGCGGTATTTGAGACACCAGAAACGAAGTGGGGGCATGATCACGTTGCCTCCATGTACAAAGAGTCAGCGGATGAATCATATGGAAAAATACTCCGGCAAATGAGATCGTTGTGCCCGTACTGCTCCGATAAAGCAATTGCAAAAGTTATAGGCATCAAAAACTGCAGGTGATTCCCGTCTGTTCTCGTCAATTGCATCATCGGCTCCCGTGAAAAAACACACCGTCGTCAAATAGATAATCCATGGCCTGGCTGATGATTTTTGACTTCGGCATGTTCGCAGTGTGTGCCTATCAAAACATTGAATTATGAGGTTATATATTGTATAATATATTATATCTAGTTGTTATACTGTTTGAGGGATGCTAAACGCTCTACGCTTTCTTTCAGGAAGGAATGTCTCGTATGCAAAAGAAAATTAATACCTCATCGTCTGAAGAAACATCCCGTATTTTCGGAAGTTTCGATCGGAATATCCGGAGAATCGAGGATGAATTCTCGGTAAGGATATCAAATATCCAGCGACAGGATGATGACGGTGACACCGTCATTATAGACGGGGATGAGGAGAATGTGGAATCAGCCTTTGATGCGATGAGCGCGCTTCGCAAAATCACAGCCATGGGTGACGAACTTACGGATCAGAAAGTGGACTATACCATAGCCATGGTCAAATCAGGTCAGAAAGAACAGCTTGATTACGGAAATGACTGCTTTTTGGTCACTGCCCGCGGAAAGCCCATAAAGGCAAAGACGGCAGGTCAGAAAAAATATCTCGACCTCATTAAGAAAAATACGGTGGTTTTGTGCTCGGGCCCCGCAGGCACAGGGAAGACTTATCTTGCTGTTGCTGCGGCCGTTAAGGCTCTTCGCGCTCATGAGATCTCCAGAATCATATTGACAAGACCTGCAGTTGAAGCCGGTGAACGGCTCGGCTTCCTTCCGGGAGATCTGCAGAGCAAAATCGATCCATATCTCAGACCTCTGTATGATGCGCTTTACGATATGCTCGGAGCTGAAAACTGTTCCAGGATGATAGAAAAAATGACGATTGAAATAGCGCCGCTTGCATACATGAGAGGAAGAACTCTCGATGAAGCCTTCATTATCCTGGATGAAGCGCAGAATACTACTCCGGAACAGATGAAGATGTTTCTGACCAGACTCGGAAACGGCTCGAAAGCGGTTGTCACCGGAGACCTTACACAGACCGACCTTCCGAGAGGAACAAGGAGCGGTATGGCGATAGCCAACCAGATACTCAGAAATATAGACGACATCGGAATTCATGAATTTACAGAAAGGGATGTCGTCCGCCACAGGCTTGTGCAGAAAATAATCATGGCATATGATAAGTATGACAGAGAAAAAAGAATAAAAGAAGGAGAGAGACGGGAACGCGACAGAAATGCGTACCGGGTTGTGAAGAAAAGTGAAAACTAAAATATACTGGACTAACGAACAAAACAAAACATATGTCAACCCGGGACTGAAGATCCTGGTATACAGAGCGGTCAGGACTGCACTGAAATGCGAAGGATTCACAGCTGATACCATCATATCCGTAACATTCACGGACAATGAAGGAATCAGGGAGAGCAATCGTCAGTACAGGGGGATAGATGCCCCGACTGATGTTCTGTCCTTTCCGATGTATGACTTCAAAGCAGGTGACGAACCCGGTGAAGGTGAACCGGCCGATCTCGGGGATATAGTGCTGTCTCTGGAAAAAGCATGGCAGCAGTCAAAAGAATACGGCCACAGTTATAAAAGAGAAGTTGCGTTTCTGGTAGTTCATTCCGTTCTGCACCTCCTTGGCTATGATCACATGGAGCCGGACGACGAGGAAGAGATGAGAGCAAGACAGAGAATCATAATGGACAAGCTCGGCATAGAAAGGTAACAATATGACAAGAACAGCTTTTATTTCCATAGTCGGCAGACCGAATGTCGGCAAAAGCACACTGATGAACAAGCTACTTGGTGAAAAAGTTGCGATTGTGTCTTCCAGACCGCAGACTACAAGAAACAGGATAGCGGGAATTCTCACAAAAGGCGAGGACCAGTATGTGTTCATAGATACGCCGGGTGTCCACAAGGCCAAAAACAAACTCGGTGAGTACATGATGAAGAGCGTAAGGGCATCTGTCGGATCGTCGGATGCTATAATTCTCATAGCGGAAGCCGGACATCCTGCAGGTGAAATAGAAAAAAACCTTATCGGACAGATAAAAAAACTGGAGCTGCCGTCAATTCTCGTGCTGAACAAGATCGACCTTGTAAACAGGGAGAAACTTGCGGAAACCATTAAGGGATACGCAGAGCTTCATGATTTTGACGCGGTTGTTCCGACATGTGCTGAAAGCGGTAAAAATGTAGATGAAGTTCTTGATGAAGCCTCAAAGTTTTTATACGAGAGCGAGTGGATGTTTGATTCCGACAGCCTGACAGACCAGCCTGAGAGACAGATAGCGGCTGAGATAATACGTGAAAAGATCCTCAGAACATTATCGGACGAGATCCCTCACGGGACCGCGGTCGTTATAGAGGAATTCTCCGAAACCGACGACCTTCTTACGATAAGAGCCGAGATATACTGTGAAAAACAATCCCACAAAGGCATTATAGTCGGAAAGAAGGGCGAGATGCTCAAAAGGATAGGAACATATGCCAGAGAAGATATGGAAAACTTCTTCGGAATCAAAGTGTACCTTAATCTTTGGGTCAAAGTTAAGGAAAGATGGCGCGATGATGCCCTGAGCCTTAATAACTTCGGATTCAAAAAGGAAAATATTGAAGGATAAAACCGGAGGCGAAGCCAATGGAAGAGCTGGAAACCGACGGACTGGTGGTCCGTGAAACTCAGACAGGAACTGCAGACAAGATAATCACGCTGCTTACCCCTTCATACGGCAGACTTTCGGTTTCATGGAAGGGAGCGTCCAGTTTCAAAAAGAAATACTCCGCATCCGCACAGCCCTTTGCGTACAGCACATTTCAGCTGAGAAAAAAAGGCGACTATTATTATGTCAAGGAAGCTGCTCATATCGAAAGTTTTATTAACATAAGATACGACATAGAGAGACTTTCCCTTGCCAATTACATATGCGATGTGGCATGTGACATTGCCGGAGAAAACGAAAAAAACGAAGAACTCATGAGACTGGTGCTCAATACTCTTTATGCGATTTCGAACAAACCCGACATCCCGAATGACCTGATAAAGGGTGCCTTTGAGTTCAGGCTTGCATCTCAGGAAGGCTTCGAGCCTGATCTTACCGTTTGCGGAAACTGCGGGAAAGAGATAGAAGGAGACACATATCTCGATGTTATGAACGGCAGGATGATTTGCGATTCCTGTATCTCGAAAATTCAGAATCCGCAATGGTCCGAAGATGAAGGAACTTCAAAGATATATCTGAGGCTGACTGCAAAGACTCTGGCTGCACTGCGTCATATTGAAAAATCCGATATAAAGAGATTTTTGTCGTTCAGGCTGGAAAAAGAAGATCTTTCGAATTTTTCGGCCGTGTGTGAAAAATATCTTTTAAACCATTTGGAACACAACTACAAGTCTCTTGATTATTATAAATCGATCAAAATTTGAAATAATGATATTTGAAAATGAACAATAAAGCCATAACTATACTTGAATTTGACAAAATACTCGAGATGCTGGCGGATATTGCTCCAACGGAAGGGGCAGCTGAGATGGCAAGAAGGCTGAGGCCTTCTTCGGACATCGAGAAAGTAAGGCTGTCTCAGAGAAGGACTTCTGATGCGAAAGGCCTCATAGGACTGAAAGGCATGCCGTCTTTCGGAAGGGTCAGAGATATCAGAGAAGCGGTTGACAGGACCGGAAAAGATGCCGTTCTGTCGCTGAGGGAGCTTTTGGACATTGCCGGAGTCCTTAGGACCGCAAGATCACTGTATGACTACTCCCGCGGAGATAAGGTAGTTGGCACCTCTCTCGAGGAGATATTCGGCAGACTCGAGATTTTCCGCTCCCTTGAAGAAAGAATCACGAGAACGGTTGTTGCTGAAGATTTTATCGCAGATGAAGCCAGCCCTCTTCTTTCCGATATAAGAAGAAAAAAGAGGAATACGGACGCTAAGATAAAAGAAATGCTCCAGAAATATGTTTCCGGCCAGTCAAAATATCTCCAGGAGAATATTGTGACTACCCGTGCCGGAAGAATGGTGATACCCGTAAAAGCCGAATACCGGAACGAAGTCAAGGGCCTCATTCATGATACTTCAAACTCCGGAGCCACTCTTTTCATTGAGCCCATGGCAGTTGTTGAAGCCAATAATGAACTAAGGGAACTTGAAATCAAGGAAGCCAAAGAGATTGAAAGAATATTAAAAGAGCTTTCCGCCGCAGTCAATGAATCCGGAGACGGCATCGTGCTTGATTATCTGAATATTACAGAGCTTGCCTTTATCTTCGCCTGTGCTGAGCTGTCATATAAAATGGACGCGTCAGAGCCGAAGATAACCGATAAAAAAATCATTTCGCTCTTCAGGGCAAGACATCCTCTTCTGGATCAGAAAAAAGTTGTTCCGGTCACCATTGAGCTGGGAAGAAGTTATAAAATGATGGTGATCACCGGACCGAATACCGGAGGAAAAACAGTAACTCTCAAAACGCTCGGCCTCTTTGTGCTCATGGCACAGGCAGGACTTCATGTGCCTGCAGAAGACACATCCGAGATCGGGGTTTTCGACGAAGTCTTTTCCGATATCGGTGACGAGCAGAGCATTGAAATGTCTCTATCCACCTTCTCGGCTCATATGAAGTCGATCGTTTCGATAATCAACAATGTCACACCGGATTCCCTTGTTCTGTACGATGAACTCGGATCCGGCACGGATCCGGTAGAGGGCGCGGCGCTCGCCATGGCAATACTTGAAGAAGCCAGAAACGTCGGTTTCCTTTGCGCCGCTACCACACATTATGCCGAGCTTAAGGCATATGCCATAGAAACGGATGGCGTGGTAAACGCGTCCTGTGAATTTGACGTCAATACTCTCAGCCCTACATACAGGCTCATAATAGGAACTCCCGGTAAATCCAATGCATTTGCGATTTCGGAAAATCTGGGCTTGCCGCTTGATATAATAAAAAAGGCAGAGAGATTTGTTGATTCCGGATCAAGGAATTTCGAGAGCGTCATTGAAAAGCTGGAAAGCACCAGAATATCACTCGAAAAGGAAAGAGCGGACTTTGCAAAAGAAAAAGCACAGTTCCGCAAAAAGAAGGAAGAAGAGCAGAAAGAGCTTGAAAGAAGGCTTCACGACGCCGAAAAGGATTCAGAGCGAATGCTTGCCAAATCCCGTGAAATGCTTGACGGCGCGAGGGCAACTTCCGAATTTGTTCTCGGGCAGCTGGAAGAGCTGAAAAGAAAACAGAACAGCGCCGATTTTGCGTCTGCAATCAGTGAGTCAAAAATCGCAATGCGAAAAAGAATGCGCGAATACGGAGACAAACTGGATCCTGTCGGCAGTATCGCGGATGATTCGGAATACGGCGCAGTTCCTCTCCATAAAGGAGATGTGGTTATCCACAGAAATCTCGGAACCAGAGGAACGCTTGTTGACGAGCCTGACAAGAACGGAAACGCGAATGCCCTTATCGGTTCCGTCAAGATGAGAGTGAACGTAAAAGATCTCAAACTGGCTGAAACTGCCGAAGCTTCCAAAAAAGCACAGGAAAAAGAAAGAAATTCAAGCTTCAGGGCATCGGTCACAAAGTCATTCAAACCCGAATGCGACGTACGCGGAATGACAGGAGAGGAAGCCTGGGTCGTAGTAGACGGATATATAGATTCCGCAATCATATCGGGAATCCATTCTGCAACCGTTATTCACGGAAAAGGTACCGGAGCACTAAGAGCTGCATTGTGGCAGAGATTCAAGGCCGACAAAAGAATCAAATCATTCAGAGCAGGCTCGTACGGGGAAGGAGACTACGGCGTAACGGTGCTGGAACTTTAAGGACAGACACTGAAACGGACTGTATCCGAATTGAGTCTATTCACTTGTAAAGATAATTGCTAATGTGATATAATCAGAAAAGTTGGGAATCTTGAAAAGGAGCACACACTTATGAGTTCTAAAAGAATGCTTGCAATTGATCTCGGCGCTTCGAGCGGTCGCGGGATCATCGGAACATGGGACGGAAATAAAATATCACTTGAAGAAATACACCGTTTTTCCAACGATACCGTGATGATGCCAGGAGGCTTTTTCTGGGATACGCTCAGGCTTCTTTTTGAAATAAAAACCGCAATTCTCAAGGCCTCTCACGACGGCGGCGCCGATACACTCGGTATCGATACATGGGGAGTCGACTACGGATATCTCGACAAAACCGGAACTCTTCTGTCAAATCCATACAACTACAGAGACATAAGGACAGAGAACATACAGCCGTATTTCTTTGATAAGTATGTTTCCAGAAGCGGAATGTATAAAGTGACCGGAATTCAGTCGATGAACTTTAATACGATATTCCAGATGGCTGCAGACCTCAGGGACAGGCCGTGGATTGTGGAGAACGCGGAGAGTATGCTTCACATTCCCGATCTTCTCGGATATATGCTTACAGGAAGAAAAATCAGCGAATACACAATAGCATCGACAGGTGCCATGCTTGACGCAAAGAAACGCAGCTATGCATGGGATATAATAGAAAAGGTCGGTATTCCCAAGAGGCTTCTCTGTGAACTGGTCATGCCGGGGTATGATATGGGAGAAATGCTTCCGTATGTTGAGGAAGAGACCGGCAATACAAATGCGAGAGTCATTAAGGTTGCTTCACACGACACAGCCAGCGCAGTGCTTGCCGTTCCTTCAACAAAAGAGGACTTCCTTTATATTTCAAGCGGAACATGGTCACTCATGGGTACTGAAGCAAAAGAA
>CACXBN010000272.1 GCA_902765885.1 uncultured Ruminococcus sp.
AAAATATGCTTTCCGGCTTTTGCTGCCTTTATAAGGATATCCTTGTGTGCTGTCGTGGGAGCATCACAGATGACTGCGTCTATGTCGGCATGTTTCAGCATGTCATCATATGACTCATAGAATTCACATCCGAGCTCCTCAGCCCACTCCATGCCTCTTTTTGCGTCATCATCCCAAACGGCTGTCACCTTTGACTTTTCGTATCCGTTAATAAATTGCGCATAACCCGGGGCATGCACATGCCATTTTGAGACCATTCCTGTTTTTACCATGTTTCCACCTCAGTGTCGTCGTTGATTACCAGTGACTAGTATACCAATTTCGCCCTCATGTGTCAATCAAAACAGCTGAAAAAACGGTCCCTTTGACAGAGACCGTTTCATGATTTTATTTTGATTTTATCCGTTGATGCTGCTTGCCGCAGATGCATCGTACTTTATGCTGCCTGAATTGTCTTCAATGAGCTTGTCGTATGCCGCGTTGCGGATTGCGGTCTGAGCATCGCTTTCCCAGGACTTCAGTTCGCCTTCGCCGACATAGTACATGATGTGCCAGCCGGTGCTTGCTGCTTTTACGATTCCATGATCTCCGGGTTTTCTTTCGGGATCGAACAGCCAGTCATTGAATTCGGCTATCATCTGACCCTTCTTTACGTTCTCGTAAAGTCCGCCGTTTGAGCTTGATCCTGTATCGTCACTGTACTGAGCTGCAAGTTCCACAAATTTTTCGTCTGTGAATCCGGCGCTTTCAAGTTCTGCGTAAACGCTGTTTACCGTTGTATCGTCGGTATATTTGGAACTTGAGAAGAGGATATGTCTCACGCTTCTTGTGAGATCTTCCTGGCGGTATGCTTCTTTTGAAAGCATGTATACCGTGTATGTTGAGGAGCCTTCCTCATTGTAAACGAATGTGTCACATGCCTGAGCGGCGAATGCCCACTCGCCTACTTCGGTATTCAGAGAAGATTTGACTGCATGTTCGGTGAAGCTGTTTCTGAACATGGTATCACATCTTGCTTCATAATCTTCTTCTGTTTCGTCTTCACCCTTTGTGAGGTAGTTGTGGATCTCAGCCTTAAGCATTTCTGTGAACTCTTCGACGGATCCTATCTTAGCCATTGCATCAGCGAGTTCCTTGCGGATCTCATCTTCGGAAACTTCCGTTCCCTCTTCGGCATTTGCCGTAGCTTCGGCTACCTTGTCTGCGGTTGTCGTTGCATCAAATGACCATGAATAGAAGTCAACGCCATCAAATGTTGCTTTGTTTTCTTCATAGTACTTCTCGAATTCTTCAGCCGTATTGCCGAAGCCGCTTGTGTATTCAGAAGAATATTTGGATGCGAGTGCGCTCAGTTTGAGGCATTCCTTTACGTCATTTACTGTTATCGGATTTCCGGTCACTGCCTGAAGGTACTTGTCTCCGTTCGCATATCCGTGTCCTTTTGCAGTCGCGTCAAGCGTAGCGCCGTAATCGTCAACTGTTTTAAGGTCTTCGCTCGTCAGTGAAACACCTGCGCTGTGTGCGGCCTCGCAAAGCGCGAGAAGGTTGCTTGCCTCACTTCTTGCACGGTCGACAAAGTAGTCGAACCATGAACCGGACTGCCCTTCAACAAAGAACGGGCACTGCTGTGTTTTCAGAGACTTTGAAGTGTCGACTCCGAGCTGGGACAGAGCGCTGTAGAGATTCTGATACTGCGTGTTGTATAAATATGAGAACATTGCGCCGTCGACTTTGAAATGATCTGTCTTGAGGACAGTCTTTCCTCTCAGTGTAAGTCCGTTGCTGTCAATAGCGTTGTATATAGCGAGCCCTATGATAGCTGCGGCAATCACAATAGCTATTATCACATAAAGCACAGTCTTTTTTGAGGCTGGTTTTTTCTTGGTTTTGGTATTACTCATTTCAGTAATAATCCTTTCACGAATACTTCTTTCATCGTCGAATCTAATCGACATCTTTGCAATTTTACCACAACACTAAAATGATTTCAACTGAATTTTTTGTTTTTTCCGTGCGCGCCGCCTTATTCCTCGGTCACGACGGTTACAAAATCAAGTTTCGGCACGGTGACGGTAACCGAACCGTTCTTTATTTTCAGTTCGCTGAGGAAGTTTTCATTGCTGTCGGCAAGATATGCCCTCCTGATTCCGGATGCGGTTTTAATGCTTACCCTCTGGTTTTCTCCGGTTATGTCATAGAACCTGAACGCAGTTCCGAGCCCGCTTTCCGATATTTTCACGGAAGAGGTGACGACATTTCCCGACACCGTGAATGCCGATCCTGTTGGAGGAAGTTTTCCTTCATGAAGCGTCGCGCTCATGGATTCCACGGGATGATTGAATTTAACCGAGATCTCCTTCATCTCATGAAGCGGAGCCACCATTACGCCTATCGAGAAAATAAGATTTCCCTTGTCGCAATAAACATCGGGATCAAATGATGTCCTTATCAGATCCACGGATCCCTCGTCGTTCCACAGGCGGTATCCGTATTTGGTATCCGTAACGATTCCTATTACATTCTCCTCTTTCTCTCTTCCGCCGATTCCGAGATAGCTCAGCGCAGGCACATCGTGCGGGAGGGCATCCCGCTCGAGAATGCCGTAAGGTATGTCATATTGCCCTTTTCTGCTTGTTTCATATGCCACGGGAAGAGCGAAATTGAGCTGAGGTATATATTTTTGGTCTCTCGATTCGGCATCCCAGTATGTGTGGACGTCAAAATTGAGGTGCTTGGCTCCTTTTAAGAGAGACACCGTGCAGTTGATCTTCGTCGTACCGTAATCGATGGAATACTCCACAAACGCATACGGGAGAGAAGGGCTAAACCTTGTAATCCTGAGTTCGCCTTCCCTGTTCAGGTTCACTATCTTGTTCACCTGGCCGTTTACCCATGAAGTCATCCTTCTGAGGCTGCTTTCATAAAGAAGTCTGAAATAGCATGCAGGGGAATTCACAAGGACTTTTCCGGTCTTCTTGTCAACCAGTTTGGTGACCTCCATGGTCATCGAGTCAAATGTCGCCTTTATGTTTTCGTTTTCTATCGATATCGGGCAGTCATATGACGGGGTGTCGTTTCCTCTCATGTACATTCCGGCGTTGACACTGAGATGATCTGCCTTTTCGACGGGTTTCATATATACCGTGGTGTATCCGAACGCAGGTATCTTCACGTGAACGAGGTAAGTGCAGTAATAATGGCCCCAGAAGCAATAGTCGGTCTCTCCTTTTTCGATGCAGTATTCAAGCTCGTTGCCTTCCGTATCGTAAAAGGCCACTCCGCCATAGTCGTATTCGTAATTCCATACGACTATTTTGGCCATCTCGTCTCTTTCATAGCCGGTCGTGTTGAAAAGGTGCGCGGCTCTCACGGGTCCGCTGCCGTTTTCAGTGTTCGTGAAATTCCATTTCATCGGAACGGACTGGGCAAACCCGACTCCGGCTCCGTTGGATATCGCGCTGTTATCCGGCTTGAATGGGATGGAAGTCGTATCGATCGCCGCTGCTATCTTTCTCATGCTGGCAGAAGAATACGTGTTTACATGCGCAAGAATATTCTGAAGCTGTCCGAGGGCATGCTCCCTTGTCTCGAGCACTCCGGAACCCGGAAGAATATCATGGAACTGCGAGAACAGAATATCTCTCCATGATCTGTCAAGGTAATCGGGATCGCGTTTTGAGCCCGTGAGTACAGAGGCGGCAGCGGACAGCTCTTCGGCGTCATTGATCCTTGCCTCGCTGTATCTGTTTGCCATTTTTATCCTTGCCTGTGATGTGTAGCAGCCGGTAAACAGGAAATTCAGTTCCTTTGTGACTTCGGGAATCTTCACGCCGGAATTTTCCACCGTTTCGAAAAACTCCCTGTATGTTCCGAATCTGATGGTAGGCGTGAGAGGCCAGCTCATGTATTCCCTTATCCTGGCTATGTCACGTCTTGTAGGACCGCCTCCGTGATCCCCCACTCCGTATACGCACAGATATGTGTTCAGTCCGGTCTCGTGCGCAAACTCCGGAACTATTTCAAATCTTTCGGTCGATATTTCGCCTGTATAGCAGACATACTCCCTGTAAGTCAGCACCTTTTTCCCGGAAGGAGAAACGAAATTGTAGATTCTGGGATTCTCTTCCCCGCCTCTCCAGTGATACATATACTTGATCCCGGCATTGGCGTCGATTTCAGGAACGTTAACATTGTGTCCGAACGTATCGGGAACGAAATCTATATTCAGTGACGCGGGATCTATGTCAAGAAGTCCGGAAAGATATTTTCTGGACTGGAGTATCTGCCTTGTGAGAGATTCCCCGTCCGGCATGTTTTTGTCGCATTCGACCCACTCTCCTGCCGTAACTTCCCATCTTCCCTCGCGGATCCTTTCTTTTATCTCGTCCAGCATCTCATGGCAGTGCATGTCTATGATCTCGTATGTGGATGCCTGCGACTGTCCGTAGGTGAAATCGGGATCGTCTCTCATGATTTCAAGCATCGTTCTGGACGTGTCTATCGTCATTGCGGCAGTCTCGTTATATGACCACTGCCAGTTCATATCCATATGGGCATGGCCGATGAAAAGTTCGGTAAAGCTTTTAGCGACGGGTTCGAGCTCACTGAGCATTGATTCTGCCTGTTTCACAGCATCCTTCGTCACGACTCCCTCTTCGTCTATCGATGCGATCAGGAAATCTGCAGCCTTTTCAATAATGCCGTCGTACTTTCCTTTTTCATATTTCGATATGGCGTCAAGGTAAATCATTTCGGAAATGATTCTTTCTGAATTGGCGCTTCCCTTCTTTTTCGATGCCAGGTATTTCAGTTTTTCTACGTATTTCATGTCTCGCTCCATATATTCACAGGCAGAAGATTCTGCCGTTTTTTACTTTTATTTCAAACTCCGCCCGTATATCGTCGGATGATGTTCCGAGCATCAGCTTATGTGTTCCGTCATGAAGTCCGAATACGAGTTCCGAGTCATAATATTTCAGATCTTCGGCTGTTATCGCAAGTTCGGAGGAGGTCTTCTGGCCTTTTTTCAGATTTATGCGTCTGTAAGCCTTCAGTTCCTTAAGCGGACGCACAACATCGCAGTAATAGGATCCGAGGTAAAGCTGGACCACTTCCGCTCCGTCATATTTGCCGCTGTTTTTAATATCGAACGACACGGTTACCTTTTCGTTTTCAATTCTTATTCCCGCATTTTCGATCTCAAACTCGGTATAGCGGAGCCCGTATCCGAATGTGTAAAGCGGTCTTCCGTCATCGGTAACGTAATTGTATCCCCGTCCGCTTGGCTTGTATGAATAGTGAAGAGGCATCTGGCCTGCATGTTTCGGGAAGCATATCGGCAGCTTTGCTGACGGATTCGTTTCTCCGAACAGTATTTCGGCTATGGCTTTTGCCCCCTGCTCTCCAGGATACCATGCCTCAAGCACGGCACCCGCCTTGTCTATCCAGGCGCTCATATCGATTGAGGACCCGTTCAGGAGCACGACGGCTGAGTTCGGGTTTGCCTCGAACATTCTGATTATCGACTCTTCCTGGTTCTCGCTTATGATCTGCTCTCCGTTTTCCACTATAAACCCGCCGCCGTCTTTCGGTGTTACATGTACGGAAACGCTTGGCAGTCTGAGATCGCTTCTGTCCGCGTATTCGCCTTCTATCAGGGATGTAAAATATATATTGAAATCACATTCAGATGCTACACCTGAAATGTCGGTGCAGTCTCCTCTCACTATCTCGACACCGTCTCCCAGATATGACTTTATGGCCTCAAACGGGGTCGGTGCGTCTTCTCCTGTCCACGGGAATCTGTAAGGACCGGAATAATTAGCTCCGACGGGAATCGTGTCGGCACTCTGTCCGAAAATGCCTATCTTTCTTATTTTCCGCGGATCCATCGGCAGAACACCGTTGTTTTTCAGAAGCACTATGGATTCCCTGGCCGCCTCGAGAGCCAGCTTTCTGTGCTCGTCACACCGTACCAGCCTGTCTGCTTCCAGGGGATCCCTGTACACGTCCCCATCGAAAAGTCCCAGTCTGAACTTGGCTTCAAGTATCCGCTTTACGTTCATATCCAGTTCTTCTTCCGTGATAAGTCCCTCTTCAAGTGCCTTTTTCACGTCATCATGAAGATTCATTGGCAGAATGTTGTCCAGTCCCGCCTTAAGCGCCTTTGCGCATGCTTCGGGGTAGGATGACGCATATCTGTGCGGATCGACAAGGCTTTCCACGCCGTCATAATCCGATACGGTAAAGCCTTTGAATCCCCATTCCTTTCTGAGAATACCGTCGAGAAGCCTCCTGTTTGCCGCGCACGGCACGCCTTCCCATGAATTATATGCTGTCATGGTGGATTGTGCCCCCGCGTCAAAGCATGCCTTGAAAGGAGGAAGAAAGACCTCTCTCAGAGTCCTTTCGCTGTTATCAGAATAATTGGAATCACGTCCGCCTTCAGCATAGTTGTCGGCAAAATGTTTCGGAGTGGCTATCACACCGTTCCTCTCAAGTCCCCTGCACATTGCAGCTCCCATATCGGAGCAGAGTTTGACGTCTTCTCCGTACGACTCGACAGTTCTTCCCCATCTGCTGTCCCTCACGAGATTTATAACGGGAGAAAAAACCTGGCGCACGCCCACTACGTTGCATTCTTTACCTATGACATCCGCGATTCTCTCTGTCATATCCGGATCGAATGATGAAGCCATGGCAATGGGCTGCGGAAAACAGGTCGCCATTCCCCACTGCGCCCCGTGAAGCGCCTCTCCGTTTTCAATCGGAGGAATGCCATGGGGCTGGGCTTTTATGCTCATTTCCACGTCGTGATTGATCTTTTTGGCGACTTCTCCCGGAGTTGCGGGTTTTTCATGCATATAATGAAGAAAATGCCCGGGATTTCGGTAACTTCCGCACATGGGATCCCGTCTCTTTTCATAGTCATTTTCAACATCGAAATACATATCTGAAGTCACCTGGTATATCTTCTCGTCAAGGCTCATCACAGAAAGAAGCTCTGCTGCTCTTTCTTCCGGACTTGCAGCTTTTTCAAACATGGTAAATGTTCCTTTCAGACAGTGTCTTGCCACTGAAATTGTATCATCAGGGCATGGCTTTGTCAACAACGCAACGGCCTTTTGCGCTCTCAAAAGTTACGTGCTTATTATTCACAAATGTAACATTTTTCCGCGCTTTCACACTTTAATGCCGGCATATGATATAATGAAGTGTATTTTTAAGTTTACGGGTGAATCGTCATGTCTAAGCCTTCATGGACAAAAAGCAAAAACATAAACAGCAAAAGGTACAAAAAAGATCTTACCTCATATCTTGACAAACGCGCGATCAAATGCGTGACGGAAAGGATAGACGGAGTGGAGGAAGTAGTCGGGAAAGCCGGCGCCATCATAAAAAAAGATGACGAGCTGCTTATCTTCTCCGGCGGGGACGTCATAATGAGAACCAAGATCGAAAACCTTTACGCATGGGAGCTGATGTCCCTTGACGGTGTGGTAATTACGGCCCCGGACATTGAGCACGATAACAGAACAAGAACGGTCATAGCATTTTACAGCTACTGGCGCCAGCTTGAGAACTGACGACGAAAATGAATATAGTCATAAAAGACAATTATGAAGGCATGATGATCCGGGAAGTCTTGAAAAAAGAGCTCGGATTCTCCGTCAATTACATAAAAAAACTGAAATTTTCCCCCGATGGAATAAAGGTCAACGGAAACTGGGTCACCGTACGGTACGTGCTCAGGCCGGGTGACGTGCTGCAGCTGAAAACGGAAGACGAAAAGGAAGACGTAAGCCCATACATCATACCCGTGAAGCTTGACATAGACATCATCTATGAAGACGAATATTTCACGGCCGTGAACAAGCCATCGGATATGCCGTCCCATCCGTCGCTGGGTCACAAGCTTGATACGGTCGCAAACGCACTCGCATACCGTTACATCGACAAGCCTTATGTGTTCCGACCGGTGAACAGGCTTGACCGCGACACAAGCGGCTGCATGCTGACCGCAAACACAAGAGATTCTTCCTATAAGATGTACAGGCTGATGACGGAAGGAAAGATCCGCAAAACGTATCTGGCAGTGACCGACGGAGTTCCCGAAAACGATTCCGGCATCATGAAATCATACATGAGACGACGGGAGGAAAGCATTATCGAACGCGAGGAATGCGATCCTGACGCGCCTGATGCGAAGATAGCGATAACGGAATACACTCTTCTCTCTTCAAACGGAAAGCAGTCTCTGATGTCGCTCTCGCCGGTTACCGGCCGGACACATCAGATAAGGGTGCAGCTGAAAGGGATAGGCTGCCCCGTTTTCGGAGACAGTCTTTACGGAAACGCCTCAGAGCTGATCTCAAGACATGCACTTCATTCATACAGGACATCACTTCCGCACCCGTACACCGGGGAAGGCCTCACACTGACGGCACCTCTTCCCGATGACATGAAAGCCGTTATTAAAAAACTCAGTCTCTCTGCAGAGGATTATTTATGAACACAGAAAAAAGCGAAAGCACATACGAATATGAAGAAACCGGAGAAAAACCCGGTAAAAAAAGCAAAAAAGGCAACATTGTTTTCTTCATCGTGGTCGGCGTCATATTTCTTATCACGCTTGCCGTCAATATCATATACACAAACAGTGTCGCATTTGCCGATTTTTTCAATGAACGCATTTCATCGGGAGTAAGAGCGGCGTTTGCGACAGTTACCGCCTGTTTCCCGTTCTCCCTCGCCGAGTTTCTGGCACTCACCAGCATTTTATGGGTGATTCTTCTTATTCGCCATATCCATATAATACACAAAGATGACCCGAAATCGGAATTTATCGGCATCTTCAAAGCGCTGATAGTAGTCCTGCTCACCGGATACACCGTGTTTGTCTGGATGTTCGGAGCCGGATACAAAACTTCAACTCTCGACAGGAAAATGAACATAGAAAAAAAGCCTGTTTCCGAAGAAGAACTTTATGAAACCGTCATGCTGATGGTGGATAGGCTCAACGCACTGAATTCCTCCGTGACATACATGCCTGACGGAAGCTCAGTCAGACCTTTTTCACATGACGAGTGTGTCAGACTGTGCCATGCTTCATACGGGAAACTTATGAAGGAATACGATTTTATCGGCAAAGTCGCGGCTCCCGTAAAACAGCTCGTTGTCTCGGACATCATGACGTATACGCATATATCGGGATTCTATTCATTCCTCACGGGAGAGGCGAATCTCAACACGAATTACCCGTATTACATCAACGTTTACACCACGGCCCACGAAATGGCCCACCAGAGAGGTATCGCAAGAGAAGACGAGGCGAATTTCATAGCATACCTCGTGTGCATACATTCAGATGATCCGTACATGCAGTATTCGGGATATCTGAATATGTACGAATATCTGTCCTCTGCTCTCTATGAAGCCTCCCCTGCTCTGTACGGAAAGGTATACTCTGCCCTCTCCGATGACGCGAAAGGCGAACTGAGGGCTTATGCGGAATTCTTTGAAAAATACAGGACAAATCCCGCATCGGACATTTCAGACACTGTCAACGATGCTTACCTGAAATCGCAGGGAACTCCCGGGGAGATCAGTTACGGAATGGTAGTCGACCTCGCTGTGGCATATCATAAGGAAAGATAAATAAAATGACTGATATATCGAAAATCAAACACATCCTGTTTGATCTCGACGGCACGCTTCTGCTCATGGATCAGGATGAATTCGTCAATGCATATTTCAAGGAACTCGTTAAAAAAGCGCTCCCTCTGGGGTTTGAGCCCGATGAGCTCATTTCAGCCATGTGGAAAGGGACCGCTGCCATGGTAGGCAATGACGGGACACGCATGAATGATACCGCTTTCTGGGATACTTTTGCGGGGATATTCGGAGACGCCAGCAAGGAGACGCGCCCTGTCTTCGACGAATTCTATGCAAACGAATTCAACAAAGCTTCATATATTTCCAAAAAGGATTCAAAAGTAATAGAAACGGTCGGGGCCCTTAAAGCCACCGGCTATGACATCGTACTTGCGACGAATCCTTTCTTCCCCATGACGGCACAGATATCGCGCATAGGCTGGGCAGGGCTGAAGGAATCTGATTTCATGTACATATCGTCTTATGAAAATTCCTCATTTTGCAAGCCGAATCCCGGATATTATCTTGAAATATGCGAAAAACTGAGATTTGACCCGCGCGAATGCATGATGGTTGGAAATGACGCCGAAGAAGACATCGCGGCAGAAAAAACCGGAATGGATGTTTTTCTCATAACAAGAAATCTCATAAACAAAAAGAATATCGACATAAACAGATACAGGCATGGCAATTTTGATGATCTTTTAAAACTGTTTTTAAAGGAGAGAGCGAATGGCTAAAAAACCCGCCACAGAAAAGAAAAAAATAACTGAACTCGAATGCATTCTCGACTTCTGCGCCAATCTCAGCCGTAAAATGATACTCTCGGGAGCCAATCTTGAAAGAGTGGAGCTTGCAGTCGAAAGGATATGCCATGCATATTCACTTGAAGACGTAAGCATCAGGATCCTTTCAACCTACATAGGCATCAGCGCAAAGGACAGTGACGGTTATTACGCTTTCCGGCAGTATTCGATAAAAAATCCCGGAATACACCTCGAAAAGCTGAAAAAGCTCAACAGACTCTCCTACTCGGTTGTTGAAAAAAAGCCCAGGCCCGAAAAGCTTCAATACCTTCTGGAGGAAGCCTGGAATGTAAAGGAATATCCCGACTGGGCCATACTTCTCGCTCAGATGGTCGCCATGGTATGCCTTTGCTTCATTTTCGGCGGAAGTTACAGGGAGATCCTGCCCGTTGTCGTGACCACTGCCGTCATACACTACGTTACACTGCTGGTCTCAAAGCCGGGACTTGACAGAATAGTCAGCAATGCCATAACCATGTTTCTGGCCACCATAGTCGCTATCCTGTTCGTACGAAGCGGACTTAGCAACAACGGTCCGGTGATCATCATAACCGTATCAATGCTCGTGATTCCCGGAATACCGCTCGTCAACGCAGTGAGGAACCTTTTGTGCGGCAACGAAATGAACGGTATTCACCAGCTGGCAAAAGCCCTGATAGAAACTCTCGCTCTCGGAGCAGGAATATACATATCTCTCTGGATATTCAGAAGCCAGGGAGCACTCGATTCCGCAATAGTCGATACCATAACCAATCCCTTTATCCTCATCGGACTGAGCTTTTTGGCATCAGTGGGATTCGGAATCGTATTCAGGATTCCTCTTCATGATCTCATTCTGGCAGGAATAGGAGGAGTCATTACCAGAGTTGCTCTCATCCTCCTGAGTTACGCTTTTCCGGACAACAGGATCCTGTACATTTCCCTTGCAGCCCTTATTGCCACACTTTATGCAGAGCTGCTTGCCTCTATCCGCAAGGATCCTTCCACATATTTCGTATATCCGTCAATCGTTCCTCTGATTCCCGGAGATCTGTTCTACTATTCCCTTGTCGGCATGTACATGGGCAGCCGGGAGGTATTTGAAACGAACGGTCTGAACTGCCTTCTCACACTGCTTGCAATGAGTATCGGCTTCGTTCTCAGCTATGTTATATCACATTACATCCGCAAAGCGAAACATGTGCGTCTTGTAAAGAAAACCAGTCAGGCTCAAGGCGGATCCTCTGACTCACATAGCTGATCACAATGAATTTGTTGACTTTTTAACAAAGAAGTTTTATACTCGGTATAATATGAAATAGCATCATTCCCCGAAGCAGATCCTGTCCGGCTCCCTTTCAGAACTGTTCAGGAATCATGATCCGAGGTTGGTGTATATTTCTATTTTTAAATCAAAGGAATGACATCAGATGAAAACTTATGCTCTCTACAACAAGCTTGCCGGAAACGGCGAAGGAAGAAACCGAGCTGAAAAGCTGAAGGAAGTATGGAAGGACCGTGAAATCACATTCGTAAGCATGGATGAGTCCCTTGATTACGCCAGCTTCGCAAAAGAACTAAGCAAAGACGACGTAATAGTCATCTGCGGCGGAGACGGCACACTCAACAGATTCATAAACGATACAGACGGTATTAAAATAGACAATGATATAATGTGCTTTGCCACCGGAAGCGGCAACGACTTTCTCCGTGACCTCGGATGCGAGCCTGGCAGCGAACCTGTCAGGATAAACGAATACATCGAAAATCTTCCGACAGTCACAGTAAAAGGAAAGACATACAAAGTTCTCAACGGCGTAGGCTATGGAATTGACGGTTATTGCTGCGAAGTCGGGGACCAAATCAGAAGAGATTCCCCGAATTCCACGATAAATTACGCCGGAATCGCCATAAAAGGACTGCTGTTCCATTACAAGCCAACATCGGCAAAGGTGACAGTGGACGGTAAGACATATACATACAAAAAAGTCTGGCTGGCACCGACCATGAACGGCAGATTCTACGGTGGAGGAATGATGCCGACTCCTAACCAGAAAAGACTTTCAGATGACAAGAAAATCTCGACACTGGTGCTTTACGGTTCGGGAAAGCTCAAAACACTGATAGTATTCCCTTCTCTGTTCAAGGGAGAGCATATCAAGCACACCGAAATGACTGCAATACATGAAGGAAAGAACATCAAGGTGGAATTCGACCGCCCCGTGGCGCTTCAGATTGACGGCGAGACCATTCTGGGTGTTTCGGAATATTCGATGAAAGCATAATAACGATACAATGCCGGGCCTGTGAATACAATAATCCGGCATTTGATTTTGAAAGGATAAATACATGAAATTTGTTTTTGCCTCAGATTCCTTCAAGGGAAGTCTCAGCAGCGCCGATACGATAAGAATTCTCACAAAGGCCGCACGTGAAGTGTTTGGCGACTGCCGGACGGTCGGAGTTGAGGTTGCAGACGGCGGTGAAGGGACGGTCAGTGCCGTGACAAGGGCGACACGAGGCAGAAGAGTGGAAGCGGAAGTCCATGATCCCATCATGAGAAAAATCAGATCCTCATACGGTGTTTTCGGTGATAATGCGATAATCGAAATGGCGGAGGCATCAGGACTTACTCTTCTTAACGAACAGGAACGCAATCCTTTGATAACGACTACCTACGGTACCGGTGAGCTGATACTTGATGCGCTTGAAAGAGGAATCAGAAACATAACGATCGCCATAGGCGGATCTGCGACAAACGACGGCGGAACGGGCTGCCTTTCGGCACTCGGCGTGAAATTCCTTGACTCGGACGGAAACGTTCTTGAGGGAAACGGCGGGAACCTAGCCAAAATATCGGCAATAGACATTTCTGGTCTCGATAAGCGGATAGAAAAATCAAATATTACCGTAATGTGCGATGTTACAAATCCGTTGTGCGGAGAAAAAGGAGCCACTTATGTCTTCGGACCTCAGAAAGGTGCCAGTGCAGCAATGCTGGAAACGCTTGAGAGCGGCATGCAAAACTACAGGAAAGCAGTGCTCGGACTCTTCGGTATCGACTGCAATGATATAGAAGGTTCAGGAGCCGCGGGAGGGCTCGGAGCTGCCATGAGCGTTTTCCTTGGAGGGCGGATCAGCTCCGGAATAGAAACCGTCCTTGATCTCATACACTTCGACGATATCATATCCGATGCCGACTGGATTATAACAGGCGAGGGCAGGACCGACCATCAGAGCTGCTACGGAAAAGTAATATACGGCGTCGGCAAACACGCTCTGAAACACGGCATCCCGGTCGTTGCAGTCTGCGGCAGTTTGGGAGAAGGATATGAAAAACTGTATGAATACGGTATCACGTCATTCATAACCACCATAGACAAGCCCATGACACTCGATGAAGCAATGTCAGACGCTGAAAAGTTATATTATTCCGCGTCAGTAAGAGCTTTCAGATTTATTAAAAGCGTCTCCCGCATTTCATGATTCGAAAACAAGTCAGCCGTTTCTGAATGTTTAAAGCCAAAAAACGGCAAAAATGACAAAACAAATGTTTTTTCTGACAATTCAGATTAATGATGTTGCAAAAAAATTATGATTGCTTTATAATGCTTTTGGAAGAGTATCTGTCAAAGATAAAAGGTGACAACGATTTGCTTGAATGAAAACACAAGTCCGTATGTTTCTTGTTGCTGACAGAAAGATTACGGAACGAAATCAATCTGAACATAATGGAGGTGGAGGCAACGGATAACAGGTTTGAATTCATCGAAAAAAAGGGTCTTATGGAAGGAACTCGTATCATTGTTGACAAAGAAACGGGTGTCCAGTATTTGTTAGCTCACTGGACCAATATAGGTGGTCTCACAGTGTTGGTCGATAAGGATGGAAAACCTTTGCTGGACCCAAGATATGTCAAGTAACAAGTATCCGTTTATCGGATAAACGGCATCATCCGTTGAGCTTATGCGCAATCATGCCATTTGTGTCTTTTATTTATCACATTTTATCTTTAACAGAGACTTAAAGGAAACAATAATTCGACAGGAGGTTAATTATGTTTTGCTCAAAATGCGGTACAAAACTTGCTGACGGCCAGAAGTTCTGCGCGAACTGCGGAACCCCTGTTTTTCAACAGCCCGCCCAGCAGGCAGTACCAAACAACCAGAACACCACACAGACAAATCCTCAGAACTACGGACAGCCGCAGCAGAGACAGACTGTCCAGAATCCGCAGCCACAGTACCAGAATCCGCAGCAATACAGGCAGCCGCAGCAAAACTACGCTCCCAACGCAGGTCAATATCAGCGTCAGACTTATGCTCCGAACTTTGCACCGGCAGCTCCGGTCAAAAAGAGCAACGGCGGAAAGATAGCCGGCATAGTGATCGCGATCGTAGCAGTAATAGCGCTTGCCACGGCAGCTATTCTCTTCCTTCCTAAGATAATTGGCGGAAACGGCATTGTTTCATCCGCTGATGCAAAAAGCGAAATCAGCAAACTTGAAAGCAAAGACATGGCAAGTGCCGTTTCTCTTGCTTCAGATATTACTGAAGAAATAACTGCAAGCGATAAAATCGGATATGACATCGTCATAACGCCCGGAGATCCGATAAGGGATTTAGTCTCCAGCCTGGGCTTGGACGTGGACATCTCGTGGCTGAAAAACATAACCGCAACCGTCTCATCTGACCTCAGCAACGGGAAACAGCCTAAAGGGAGAATAGGAATAGGACTGAACGGAAAATCCATTGCCGCAATCGAAACGCTTATCAACATTGACAGCAAAGAAACTTTTATAGCTTTCCCCGGACTCACCGATAAAGTATTCGGCATTACGGGAGTAAGCGCTGACGATTTGGATTTGGGCTTTGATATCGGTGATATCGGTAGTTTCGGTGGCCTCAGTACCATTGGAAATATGAAAAGCATCGATCGTGCGAAGATTGACAAGATAGTCAACAGAGCATATGCCCTTCTCCAGAAATATTATGCCATGGCTCTGAATCATATAACCAGCCCGAAAAAGGAAAACGGTTCTTTCACTGCCAACGGCATTGAAGAAAAATGCACGATTCTGTCTGCTGAGATAACAGACAAAATCATATATGAAGCAGCCAGAGAAATAGCGGAAGACCTGAAGAAAAACAGTGATGTCAAAGCGCTGCTTCAGGATCTGTATGATTTCATTTCCCAGACTATAAATTCTGACGAATATGAAAACTTCGACGAATTCTACTCCAAGTTCACCGATTCCGTAGATGAATTTCTCGAATCCATTCCGGAGGTTGAAAAAGGCAGCGATGGCAAATCAGTTGCCAGACTTACCGAATACGTTGTCTCCGGAGAAATCAGGGGACGCCTGATTGAGATTCTCGACAATAACTTTTTAAAGCTTGAATTCGAAAGTCTGTACATCGGAATTGCTCATAAAGGAAACGATTTCGGTGCCGAATTCACGATAGACGGAACTTCATTTATAAAAGCGACCGGAACTTCAAAGAACAACAAGATCTTCACGGGAAAAGCAAACATCATTGCCAACGGAATGACAGCAGCAGTGATCGACTTCAAGGATCTTGACAAAGATCAGCACACCGGCAAAATCACATTATCTCTCTCGGAAGAAATGTGGAGCACGATACTTAACAGCAATCGCACGCTGTCATCACTCTCCGGACTGATCAAAGGAGCTGAAATAAGCATTGATATAAAGAAGGACGGCGCAACCGTCGATATAATGCTCAAAGGTGCTTCAGCGCTGAAACTTGAAATAAACAAGCGAAACGCCGAAGGAATAGGAATAAAGGCAACTTCAAATCCTGCAGACGTGGAAGACATCCAGTCTGAGATCGACTTCAAAAAACTGAAGAGCAATCTGAAATCCGCAGGAGTACCGGAAGAATATCTCAGCTATATAGACATGCTTATAGAGGGGATTTCATATTAAAGGGCAAAATCAGTTGCGGCGGCAGGTTGAACTGTCGCCGCTTCTTTCTTAATCATACCTATATTATCTGTGAAGGTGTTATATGGAAATATCTGTGAACGACATCAGAAAATCGTACAGGAAACACCATGTGCTGAACGGCATCAGCTTCACCGCTTCAGCGGGAGAATGTATCGGGATAGCCGGCAAAAACGGATGCGGAAAGTCGACTCTTCTCTCGATTCTTGCAGGTGTTCAGCGAAGAGACTCGGGAAGTTTCGCTCTTGACGGTCACGAGCTTTTTCTGTCACATAAAGACTTGAGAAACAACGTGGGATATGTCCCGCAGGGGACACCACTCATGGAAGAACTGAGCGCGAAAGACAATCTTCAGCTGTGGTACACAAAAGCCGAGATGGAAAAGGAACTTTCCGAAGGCGTACTGAAACTTCTCGGAATTGACGAATTTCTGAAAACCACCGTTTCGAAAATGTCCGGTGGCATGAAAAAAAGGCTTTCAATCGGCTGTGCCATGTCAAAAAAGCCGCCTGTTCTTCTTCTTGATGAACCATGCGCCGCGCTTGATTTGGAATGCAAGGAAAAAATCATCAGTTATCTGAAAGATTACAAAAGCAGGGACGGAATCGTGGTCATAACTTCCCATGATGCCATGGAGCTGTCCATATGTGACCGGATGTTCATTATGAGGGACGGGGTACTTGTTCCATACACATACACGGGCGACATAGAAGACCTGGTGAATAATTTATGAAAAAATCAGTTACATATTTTCGACTCCAGCTTAAACGCTTTTTTCAGATGTTCCCCACTATCTTCGTGCTTTCCCTTGTCCTTTTTGTTTCGCTCGGGATATTGTTCGTGAGCTTCTTCAATCAGAGCTCAGGCAGTGTCCGTAATTCCATGGTAAAGCTCGGGATCGTCGGAGATCTTGACGAGGTATATATGGACCTCGCCGTAACAACTATGAAAAACATAGACTCATCCCGATATTCCATTGATTTGATACTTATTCCCGATGAGGAAACCGCAAGGGAGTCATTATTAAACGGAGATATAATCGCATACGCAAAATTCCCCAAAGATTTCGTTCTGAATGCGCTGGAAGGAAAAGTTGAAAACATCACAATAGCAATGACCGAAGAAAGCTCCGGCATGGGAGCGAGCATGGTCAATGAAATAGTAAACTCGGTGTCCGAGTATCTTAAAAACTCCTCAAAAGCCGCAAATGCCTTTTACTATGCAGCGCTTGACAGGGGATTTGACATGAGCGAAGACATAAAACTGACGGGAGATTATTCAATAAACATCATAAACATGGTCCTCTCGAGAGACTCCATGTATGACGTTGAGGAAATAGGATCCGCAGGAGCCGAGGAAGTTGAAGACAGACTGTTCTGCGGAATCGTCATTCTGTTCCTTCTGCTGTGGGGACTGACCTGCTGCCAGCTTTTTGTTCCCAAAAAAAGGGCTCTTACGACTGTTCTCAAATCGAACGGAACCGGAGTGTTATCCCAGATAATAGGTGAATATCTTTCTTATCTCGCATTCATGATCGCAACAATATCGCTCCTTGTCATCGGTGCGGTTATAATAGTCCCGCTTCTCCATGTTGAAGAAGTAATTGCAGATGTTAATATTTTCAAAATGATTCCCGGCATGATCCTTCCGATTCTTGCAATTTCATCAATGCATTTCTTTATTTATGAGGCAGCTGACGGATTTGTGGGATCAATGCTTTTGCAATTCGGGGTCGCAATGGGGACCGGATATATTTCCGGATGCCTGTATCCGCCGTTCTTCTTCCCGCGCATAGTTCAGCAAGCCGCATCCGTTCTGCCTGCCTGGTCTGCAAGGGTACATTTAAACGAATGGATATACAGCGGTCCTTCAGCCGAAACTTCGATTATTCTAATCTCATATTTTATCGCCTTTATCACACTTTCGGTAATAATACGGTGGTACAGAATCACCCGCAGTGAAGGCGGAATCTGATGTATTTTCAGAAGGAGGGTAGTAAATGGATAACCTTAGAAAAATATTCACATGGTATCTGATCCTGAATAAAAGACTACTCAGAAAAATCAGTTTCGTTCTTATACTGTGCTCCATTCCCATCATGGCTTTAATCGTCAGCCTTGTTTCATCATATTCGAGTGAATCGCTTAAAATAGTTTTATCATCCGAAGATCCCTCCAATGAAATATCTGCAGGTATAATCGACAATCTTGTTTCAAGTTCCGGACTCTCATCATTCTCCGTTTGTGATGATCCTGACAAGGCACGCGAGATGGTGCTGTACGGCGAGGCTGATGCCGCATGGATATTCGTTTCGGATATTGACGAAAGGATCATCGCCGGAGTCAGAGGAAACACATTTGATTCACAATGTGTCAGGGTACTTGAGCGCAAAGACGACGTAGCTCTTAAGCTGTCGAGAGAAAAGCTTGCGGCAGCGCTGTCCGAACAGATAGGTTTCAGGGTACTGACCGAGAACTTCAGAAAGCTCGTAGACCCGAGAACCGGAGATGAGGAGCTGAAGGAATATTATTTGTCTGCCACGGGCAGCGGTGATATTTTTGATTTCATCCGTCCTTCCGGAGAATCCTTTGAAAACTCAAATGAGATGTTCATGCTGCTTCCCGTCAGAGGAATGATGGCAATTGCAATAGTCCTTTGCGGACTGGCTACTGCTATGTTCTATCTTCACGATGAGAATTCCGGCATATTCTGCAGAATAAGCAGAAATGCCAAACCTTTCTTTTCTGCGGGGTATCATTTAACGGGAATTTTCGATGTGGCAATCGTGGTCCTTGTCTCCATATTCATATGCGGGGTTAATGTTTCGTTTGTCAATGAACTGGTTTCCATGCTCGTTTATTGTCTCGCAGTGACCGCTTTTGTCATATTTATCAGGCAGATATGCGGAAATTCAAGAATATTGAGTGTTATAACTCCGCTTATCATCATCGTACTGATAGTCATAAGCCCGATTCTGTTTTCACTGCCGATGCTTCTGCCGATACAGATACTGACACCGACATACTACTATCTGCTCTCGATTTCAAATCCGGTTTACATTCTCTTCATGGCTCTGTATACCGTATTGTTCGGACTTGCGGATTTAATTATTTTCAGAATCAAGTCCCGCATTTAACTTATATCACAAAAGACAAATGCACAATGGTGAATGTCATAAGACACCATTGTGCATTTCTTGTTTATTCATTTTTCTGCCGACGGCATATGCTGCGGGACGACCAGCGGCAGTCCCTTGCGAGATATCATGTACGCAGCGGAGACAAGAAAAGCTCCGCATGCTTCCACGAGCATATCGATCATCGTGTCGGTAAGGCCTGTATCCAGATAGCCTTCTATCGGAAGTTTCTCATCATTCACAATGACCTCTTCTATGTCTGTTACCTTTTTCAGTTCACCGGGTTCATCGCCCAGCAGATATGAACTGAATTCACTAATGACAGTATCAGTCTGCATATCTGTTTTGAATATACGGTCCGTTGAATATTCTGCCATTTCCCAAACTGCCGAAAGCGCTATGGAAAAACAAAAAGCGAACAATGCACACATTATTTTCTTTTTCTTTTCTGCGGGTATTTCACAAAAAACATGGAACAGCTGAACCGCAAGAAGGGCAAATATGATCCCTCCGATGGCATGCATTGCCTTATCCCACCAGTTCGTTATAAAATAGAGCTTCCAGCAGTTGCCCAAAGCCGACATCACCGAATAAAATGATGCGATTATGAAAACGGGCTTGCACATTTTAAACTTAAGGAAGACCTCAAGAACATAAGGGGAAATAATAAGAAATAAAGTTACTACGCATATCCACACATATCTTGATTCTCCCGCGAGAATCGTATACACAAATGTGGTAACGTCAAATATTACACATGCCACTAAACAGCATATTCTCAGAATCCTGTCGCCTGTGCTCAAACACTTAATATACATCTCAGTTTTATTTCTGAGGCAATTCATTTCAGTCTCCCTGTTTCTCATAAATGAAAATGTTTTAAACGCCATTTGATTTTCCCGTCTCTCAGCCGGGTTTTATCTCAAACGTTGCAAGCAGTTTTTTGAACGTATCCTGCCCGTCAAGACATGTGTCGGTGAGCCAGCCTTTTTCACCATCCCACTCGGTCAGCCCCTGATAGTAAAACATCTTTTTGCTATCCTCTATAAGGAACGGAACGATATTGTGACGCAGGCACTCTTTAAAGGCGACAAGCCTTACGACTCGTCCGTTGCCGTCCTGAAAAGGATGAATCATTTCAAAACCTCCCAATATCCATATTGATTAGTTCCAATTCTTGAAATGTATTTCTTTTCTATCAAAGAATTCAAACAT